>CAMCHB010000084.1 GCA_945874585.1 uncultured Clostridium sp.
TTCTTTTACTCTTGTTTTAATTGTATTCCATACATTTGTTATTGTATTTACGATGTTATTCCAAATATTAGTGATTGTATTTTTTATTCCATTAAATACATTCGAAATAGTATTTTTAATTCCATTTATTACATTTGAAATCATATCTTTAATACCATTCCAAATATTTGTAATAAAGGTCTTAATTCCGTTCCAAATATTAGCAATTATAGTCTTTATTGCATTAAATACTGTACTTATTACGGTTTTTATCACATTTATAGTATTTGTTACAATTCCTTTTATTGCTTCCCATACAGCTTGCACTATTCCTTTAATTGCATTCCATATTCCACTAAATGCTGTTTTTATTCCTTCCCATGCTTTGTTCCAATCTCCAGTAAATACTCCAACAATAAAATCTATTAAGCCTTTGAAGAAATCTATTATTCCACCAATTGCATCTGCAATGTGTCCAAATATATTTTTTATTGTATTCCATAACCCTTCAAATACTGGAACTAATTTTGGTAATATATTTTGAATAATCCAATCAATAACTGGTTTCAAAACTCCATTCCATAATGCTTGAATTGCTTGTACTATTGAACCTATTAAACCACCGATTTTATCCATCAAAGGGCTTAAGTGTTCTGTCCACAATTGTTCAAAACCTGTGGAAACATTCTCTAAAAATGGAACTATATAAGTATTCCAAAATTCTAAGAACCTTCCAAATGTATCTGACATTCCAATTGATAGATTCTCAAAAAATGGGCTTATATAAGTTGTATATATTTCGTTGATTTTATCTCCTAATGCAGTCATTATTTCTGCTAAAGTTCCAAATATTCCTGATATTGGTTGTAATGTATTTTCTATTGTTTGTTTTATTAAGTCACAATTATTTATTATTGGTGCTAATAATATCTTTGTTAAATCCGTAATAAATTTATTAATTACATCATATACAGACATAAGTGGATTTACAAACATTTCTATAATACTTGTTCCAATTGATTTTGCAGTTTCCCCAGAAAAGACATCTGATATTTTTCCGATTGCTTCCATAAAGTTTCCTACAAATGTAAATCTATCTGCAGTTACATCAAACATACTTACTAGAAATCCTTTTATTCTTTCAGAGTTTTTTTGTAAATAACCATCTATACTTCCAACTAATCCCTCAGCAATATTTACACCTATTCTTGCTATTGCTCCAACTGATTGACCTAATGCATAAGTCCATGTTTTTATAAGATTACTTGCTGAATTTACAACATTAGCATCTGTAAAAATATCCATTAAAGCAGTTTTTATATTTGACAAATGCGTCATTATTCCATCAAAGTTTATGTCTCCAAAACCTGCCTTAAATCCATTTTTGAATATATCCGCAAGTTCTTTTACTTTATTTAGCATACCATCAAATGCTGATGTGTCTTGTTGTATATTAGTTGTTACATCTAATGCTTCAGACAATGAAGATGATCCACTTCCAGTTCCTCCTGAGCCACTACCTGAGCTACTATCACTATTGTCAGACAACTTATTCATTTCATCGAAACCAGCTAATTGTAGTGCTGCTTTTTTTGCTTTTTTTGCTGTCTTTCCTGCATTATCTCCAACGCCTTTTATTGCATCGGATGCATTGTCAGCACTATCAGCAACTCCACCAAGTCCTTTTGAAACAGTTTCAACACTATCTGCTTTTAATCCAAACATTGCCATTAAACCAGCAATAGCAGTAAATAATTTTGTTACCGCATTCGCTGCAGCAGTTAATATTGGAATAAATAGTTTTGCAATAGGTTGAATTACATTACCAATAGCAGTTTTCATTGTTGTAAATGCAAAGTTAAGCTGTGCAACTTTTCCGCTATATGTATTAGCATATATACTTGCATCATTCATTTGGAATTTTGTTTCTTCTAATATTCCATTAACTTCCGCTTCTATTTTTTCAGCTTGAGTTAATTGGTTTGTAGATTTTCCAACGGATTTTGCATAGTCTTCCCACATTTTTGCTACATTTTTTGTTACCCCTGCATTATCAACTAGAATACTATTTTCGTTTTTTAAACCTTCAGATGCAGTTTGTACTGCTTCGCCTAAAGAATATGTGCTTTGTCTTCCAAATGTTGCACTATTTTTCAATGCAGTCATAGTCTTTTTTATTTGGTCTGATGAATAACCTCTAGCTGCTAAATTTTTATAAGCAGTAACCGCATTATTCAAAGGAACTAAACCATCACTAACATAATCTTCAATGAATTTTTGAGCTTGTGAGAAGCTCTTTCCTTGACCTGTTAATATAGAATTTAATCCTATCCATGCATTACTCGTTTGTGTTGCTACATCTAAACACGCTTTTCCAAACTTAGTTATCGCTGCAACAGAAAAAGCAGCCAGTGCTGCTTTACCAATTCCTTTTAATGCTCCAGAAATTCTTGATGAGGCTTGATTTGCTTGTCCTTCTATACCTTTTAATTGAGAACTAAATTTATCACTATTTAAAATAAGACTTAAATCTATTTCTCCAACATTTTGACTCAATTTCTACCACCTCATTTCTTTTCGTTTTGTTTTGCCATAGCTTTGAACATATTTTTAAAGTTCTCCATGGTTTCTTGATAATTTTCTTGACTTACTTCTTTTGCGTTCTTGTTTACCCATTTTGACCTGATTTCTTTTTCATTTTTACTAAAGTTTTTAATTACTTTTGGATCTTTTTCACTCCTAATTCGCACAATATTTCCAAGTGCTGTGTCTCCATTAATCCCACTTAATAGACTTGAAAACTCTCCCCATTTCATAGTATCAATTTCTTTTCTTAACCTGATTCCATATTGTTGTGCAAATGAACTTTCTATCAAATCAAAATCATCAATTAAGTCATAATACGATTCATTATTGTTTTGGAAATCGTTTCTCCATTTCCTCATAAGATATTTCATTTATTGCTGCCATTAAACCGATGATTACACTTTCGATTCCATTTACAGACAATTTCATATCTTTTATTTCTTTCAATGCATCTTTTCCCATTAACATTTCGATTACTTCATACATAACTTCAATACTAAATTCTTTGTCTTTTAATTTATTTTGAACTATAACAAAAGTTTCAGCACTATTGTCTACTTCATACTCCTTATCTTCTGTTAATCTTATTTTAATAGGCTCTTTTTTTAGGTTTGCACTAATATCAATACTATTTGCCATTTTTCATTCCTCCTAATTTAATTTTAAATAAAAAAAATAAGCCCCAGTATCAAAATACTGAGGCTCGTTTTATGCTGCTGGTGTTACTGTTGGTTTTCCATTTGACATAACCTCAAATTCTAAAGGTGCAACATTTGTGCTGTCTCCTGTACCAGCATTAGATACAGAAATAATACAGTCAAATGATACCTTAGTACCATCTGCAAATTCCCATTCAAATTTAGTTTCTACATCTGCACCAGTTGCGAATAATTTTGATGCGACATAGTCATTTCCTTCATCACCAACATTTCTTTTTCCAGAAATACTGATTGAAAATCCTTTACCAGTTTGCATTCTTCTAATCCAACCTTCTGTTGTCATTGGTGTCCATTCTTCGACATTATTATCCATTGACAAAGAAAATGTTTCGCAGTCTGCAATTGCTTTCATATCTTCTTCAGTAGATATTTTTCCTTTTGTTCCAATTTTAAATATATTGTTAAAAACTGGATATACTCCACTTGTTACAGTTGCCATGGTTTATTCCTCCTTTTTACATTCATAATAAAAAGTTGCTTGAATTACCCTCTCATAAACATTTGAACTATCAGTCCCAACATCTACAGGTTCAGGCACAAGCAACCTTATATAATTTACTTTATATTCATTAATCATAAAGTCTCTTGAATTAAATAATTTGTAATATAATTCAAGGGCTTTTAATTCTGTTTCCTTAGCATTTTTATTCCAATGGATTAAAATACTAACGGATTTTTCATAACTTTTTGTATTACTCAATCCTCCAATTGCAACATTAGGAGGATTGCTTGTCTGCAATTGATATACTCCAATAGATTTTTCTTTTTTATTATCTAATTTACCTATATAAAAATGATCTGCTATTATATAACCAGACTTGAACAATTGTTTAACAGAAAGATTATTTACATCTTTAACTGCCATTTTATTAATATCAGCAACTGTCTTTGTATCTAGTTTTATAAGCCAATCCTTTATATCTGCTAATCCTAACATTACAAGCCAGCCTCCTTTTTATAAAATTGTGAAAATGCTTTTGTGCAAAAATTCTTTTCCTTACCACTTATCCACGGTTCATACCAATTACCTCTTGCATTTGCATTTTCTTTTGTTTGGAAATTATACTCTGGATGAAAGTACATTCTTCTAGCATAAGGCGTTGCAGTATTTAAACTCACTTTTCCGCTTTTACTATTTGAATAATCTTCAAATGTACTTGCATTTTGCATATTTCCAGTATTAAAAGGCATTACTTGAGCTTTTACTACTTCAGTATGTAGAGCACTTAAAGTTTTCTCTAATGCTGTAATAGATGCTCTGTCTAGTTGCTTTATTTTTGGAACATTTATTTTTACTCTTGAAGTTACAAATTTCATTACATAATCTCCAATTCTACATAGTTAACTGTCCCATCAGGATTTCTTGCTTTAGTTCCTTGATATATTCGTCTAGTTTGTCCATATACAGTTACTTCTCCACCAGAAATAACAGGAAGGTTTGGAGCAATATCTTCACAAAAAAGAGCTTTTGCTGTTAATTCAATCATAACCTTTTCTGCAGTTAATATTCTCTTTGCTTTATCCTGGTAATTACATTTAAAATCATCCTCCAAAGCAATTATTGGCTCGCCATCTTCCGTTGTTCCC
>CAMCHB010000085.1 GCA_945874585.1 uncultured Clostridium sp.
TATTAGTAGTATTTGGACAATTAGCTAATATAAGTATTCCTCAAATTAGAGTTTTTGAAAAAAAGGATGTTACAATTTATAATTCAGAGGCAATAGGGTCGGGATGGATTAATGATACTTTTGAACTATGGGGACAGAAATGGCCTGAGGCAATACGGTCACTACCGCAATGCTATGATAAATATAAGGCAAAAGTTATTATGGATCAAGGAATGCATCCATGTGTGTTTGGATCTATCAATTGGTTAGTGTCTTTAAAAAGAAGGGGGATTTTTAATGAAAAAGCTTGGGAAAAAGTGAACAAAACATGGACTGATGTGTCGGAAATTTCAAGTGCATGTATGGAAGCTATATTGGCAGATGACTACGATAGAATGATAAAACAATCATTTGAGGATTTTAATGGTGCATTAAAAGAAGAAAAATATGACAAGGCATATTGCTTGTTTACAGAAAATTCGTTTTTGGAGTATTTACTGGGAACAGTAAACTATTGGATGCTGCGTTATAGTTTTGATGTATATTTGCAAGAGATTTTTGCAAACAAAGAATCGGGAATTATGAAAGATGTTCATGATTATAAAGACATATTGTATAAGTACCAATTTCTTAAATATTATGTCAGACGGTTAGAATATGGAATAAATAGTGAAAAAATAACTGATTTCATCAAGAATAATGGGATTAGTTCAGAATTCCTTGGATACGTTATAAAGTGTGAATGTATGGAACCGATGGAGGTTATTGAAAAATTGGAACAAGTATATTCAACTGGAGAATAGGAAGATACAAGAATGGACAATTCAATTTTTTTTATTATCATAGGTGATGATGAGTGGACTATATCTGAAAATGTTAAATATTTAAATCAGCTGATATTACCAAATGAAATGAATGCAGAATATTGCATAGTGGAAAAAAATGAAGATGCATTTAGGATAGGACAAAGCGAATCGGATGCAAAATATAAAGTTTATCTTGATCAAAATTCATATATCATAGATAAGAGTTTTATATTGAGGATTGTAAAAACTTTTGAAAAAGATGAAAATGTTAAATTGGTAGGTGTCAAAGGTTATAGAAGTAACGCAATTTCCAATAAAATTGAAAGTATTGGAAATAATTTGGTTATGAGATATGGAGAAGGCGGGGGAATTAAGGAAGTTAATGAAGGATCAGAGTATGGCGTTATTGAAGTCCAAGCGGTTGATGGTCATATGTTTGTAACTTCGCAAGACATGGAATGGGGGGATACAAGTCTTAAAAATCAAATAATTGAAAGATCTGTTTTACTTCATCATTTAGGGTATAAAACAATAGTGATTAGAGAAGACACCCCACAGATATTGTTTGATAATAATATTATTGATGAATAGATATTGAGTGATTTGGATAGGCAAATTAAATTCAAATTAAAAAGAAAAGGTAAAATTATGGCACAAGTTAAACTACTGGATTGTACTTTAAGAGATGGGGCATATATTGTAGATGGCAAATTTGGAGAGTCCGCCATTAAGGGGATTATATCGATGCTTCAGAATGCGGGGGTTGATATTATTGAATGTGGCTGGTTAAAAAATGCAGAATATACCTCAGGTACAACCTATTATCATGAGCCTAATGATTTATTAAAGTATATTACTCCGAAAAACAAAGATACTTTGTATGTGGCAATGATAGACTGGGATCGTTATGATTTAGACTATTTACCTCAATATGATGGAAAGACATTAGACGCTATCCGAGTGGTATTTCCATACCCAAAATATAAAGAAGGAATAGAAGTAGGGCGTAAAATACAGGACAAGGGTTACCGCGTTTTTTACCAGGCGGCAAATACATTGGCGTATTCAGATGATGACTTGAGGAAACTGGCAAAGGAAATAAACAGCGTGAGACCCGAGGGGATTTCTATTGTAGATACGTTCGGTGCCATGTATGAGGAAGATTTAACACGTATTTTACAAGTTCTGGATTCGGAAATTGATAAATCCATAAAAATTGGTTTCCATTCACATAATAATCAGCAGATGGCATTCGCAAATTCTATGAAATTTGTGGAAATTCTGACGAAGGCCGGTCGAGATATGATTGTCGATTCTTCTTTGTGTGGAATGGGAAGAGGCGCCGGGAATGCGACAACAGAACTGGTGGTTAATTTCCTGAATAGAAAATGCCAGCATAACTATGATCTAGATTCTATTATGGATGCTATTGATATTTATATGACAGGGTTTCAAGAAAAATATAGTTGGGGATATTCCACCGCTTATTGCATTGCCGGAATGTATTGCTGCCATGTGAATAATATTGCGTATTTACAAAATCATCATAGAACAAATGCCAGAGATATGCGTAATATCATTGAATCCCTGGAGCCTGACGCACGAAAAAAATATGATTATGATCTTCTGGAACAAAAGTATATTGAAAATCAGGATAGACAGATTGATGATAAAGATGCAATGGCTATATTGCGAGAACAATTGGAAGTGAATGGTGAACATCCTGTGAAGATATTGCTTGTGGCACCGGGAAAATCTGCATTAATTTATAAGAAAGAAATTCAGAAATTTATAAAGAAGAATACCCCCTATGTCATTGCGGTAAATGCACTGCTTCCGGAATATAACTATGATTGCATGTTTGTTACGAATGCAGGCAGATATGAATATGCGAAAACGACATATCCGGAGAAGTTTCAAAAGACATTCAGAATATTACTTTCGAATATTAAATCACAGGCAGAGGAACAAGAGGTTGTTGTGAATTATAACCGGGCTATTAAACGAGGATGGCCTCATTTTGATAATGCTGTGATCTGCGCATTAAGACTTATGGATAGAATCCATGTGAAGGAAGTATATCTTGCAGGTTTTGATGGATTTAAAAACCGTTACAATGAAAGCTATGCGGATGAGGCATTGCCCACTTTAAATCCGGATGGTAAATGGGATGAACTGAATGAAGAAATAAAGGATATGTTTCGTGATGTACAGAAAACTACTAAACTTAAGATAACATTTTTAACGCAAAGCATATATGGAGAATGAAAGATGAATCGGATAGATATTAAATCAAGTTTGTATGATTATAGTGTGCTCTTTATAGATAATGTTAAGCAGGAAATAGATCGGCTTAACAAAGAAGAAAAAGTGACATATGTCATTGACAGAAATGTTTATAACCTATATAGAGACTATTTTTATGAAATAGATGTTGATAATATTTATTTTATTGATGCAGAGGAGCATAAAAAGAATATCGAAACCTGTATGGATTTAATTAACTTTTGGCAGTCGATTCATTTGAAAAAAAATTGGAAAGTAATCTGTTTTGGAGGTGGAATCACGCAGGATATTACAACCTTTGCCAGCAATATCTATTTAAGAAATATTGACTGGTACTTTTTCCCGACTACTTTACTGGCTATGTCAGATTCCTGCATTGGAGGAAAGTGTGGTATTAATCTGGGAGAACTGAAAAATCAGCTGGGAGTATTTTATCCTCCTAAAAAAATATATATTTGTGAAAAATTCCTGGATACTTTGCCAGAGACAGATTATATTAACGGTTGGGGAGAAATACTAAAATTTTCACTTACAGAGAACAAAGAATTTTTTGAAAAAATAGAAAATGAAAAGCAATTGATTCCGTGTCCTAATATTAATGACTATTTGTATGAAGGATTATTGGTAAAAAAGAATGTAGTTGAGGCAGATGAATTTGATGGTGATTTAAGAAGAATCTTAAATTACGGACATACATTTGGTCATGCTTTAGAGGCATATACGCACAATGAGATTCCACATGGAAAAGGAGTAATCTGGGGAATTGACGTTGTAAACTATATTTCGGTGAAGCTTGGAATCCTTGAGCCTGATATTTATCAGGAGGTAAAGAAACTTATTAAAGAGTCTTTTATAAGAGAAGAGATTGTAATTGATGATGTTGACAGATTCATGCACATTTTAAGCACCGACAAAAAAGTGAAAAATAATACGGTATATCTGATTTTATTGGAGAGATTGAGTCATTTGCGAATTCAGCCGCTAGAGCTTGATCAAAATCTGGAAAAGCTTTTTGTGCAGTATCTGGAGGAAACACATGGATATTATAGCAATTGATTGTGGAGCCAGTTTTATTAAAGCCACTCGATTTATAAATGGAAAGATATTTCGCAGTATACGACAAAAGACACCGTTGGATACGGATGCTAACAAGTTGGAAAAGTCTTTATCTATGATTAAAGCAATGATAGAAGAGTTAAGTAATGACGTTTCTGAAATTGCAATAGGTTTTTCAAATGAGATGCATGGATTTGTGCTTGCAAATGAAAATGGTGTACCTGTTATGCCTTATATTTCGTGGCAAAAGGAACTGGGAAATTTGGCTGAAATTGCCGAAAAACTGGACCAGCAGCAAATTGCTTCAACGGGGATGCCCTTAAAATTAGGTCTGCCAAGTACTAATTTATATTATCTGAAAAAAGATATTCCGATAGAGAAGTATGAACGACTTTATTTTTATACATTAGGGGACTTTTATATTAGAATTCTATCGGACTGTCAGCCGGCTGTTCATGAAACTAATGCGGCGGCAACCGGTTTATATGATCTATCTGAAAAAAAGTGGAATGTTTCATTGATCAGAAGTATCTTAGGAGATATGGAAAAAAGTATTGTATTTCCTGAGATATATGACGGGCAGGATCCGATAGCCCTAGAGAAAGACAAAATTACTTATTACTTTTTCCCAGCATTGGGGGATCAGCAGGCAGCGTTATTAGGAAGTCATTTGACCAGTGAAGGAGAACTTTCATTGAACTTTGGGACAGGTGCACAGATGAGTGTGCTGA
>CAMCHB010000086.1 GCA_945874585.1 uncultured Clostridium sp.
GAACAAATACAGCAGGGGAAATAAAAGCAAAATATGAAGAATTTGAACAAAAAGATGTAAAAGTAGCTGGAAGAATAATTGCAAAAAGAATAATGGGAAAAGCATCATTCTGTACAATACAAGATTGCGATGAAAAAATCCAAAGTTATGTAAGTATCAATGATTTAGGAAAAGAAAGTTACAAAGCTTTTAAAACATTTGATATAGGAGATATCATTGGAATTACAGGTTTTGTATTTAAAACAAGAACAGGTGAAATATCTGTCCATGCAAAAGAGGTAACTTTGCTTTCAAAATCATTACGTCCTTTGCCTGAAAAATTTCATGGATTAAAGGATATGGATTTACGTTATCGTCAAAGATATGTGGATTTAATTATGAACCCAGAGGTAAAAGAAACTTTTATAAAAAGAAGTAAGATTATTAAGGAAATTCGTAATATTTTAGATGAAAAAGGATTCCTTGAAGTGGAGACCCCTGTGTTAAACACAATATCAGGAGGAGCTACTGCAAGACCATTTGTGACACATCACAATACATTAGACATTCCGATGTATTTGAGAATTGCAACAGAATTAAATTTAAAAAGATTGATTGTAGGTGGCTATGATAAGGTATATGAAATGGGAAGGATCTTTCGTAATGAAGGAATGGATATTCGCCATAACCCAGAATTTACATCTATTGAATTGTATGCAGCCTATGAAGATTATCATGATATGATGAATTTAACACAAGAAATATTCCAAAAATGTGCTCAAAAAGTCTGTGGTACCACAACAATTTCTTATCAAGGAACTGAGATTGAATTAGGTGGAGAATGGAAAAAAATCACGATGATTGATTCTATTAAAGAAGCATGTGGTGTTGATTTTAATGAAATTCAAACAGATGAAGAAGCGCTTGCTTTAGCTAAGGAAAGAAAGATTGAAGTGCCAGCTGGCAAAGAAACACGTGGCAACATCATTAGTTTATTCTTTGATGAATATGTAGAAGCAACTTTGATACAACCTACATTTGTATACGATTACCCAATTGAAATATCACCTCTTGCAAAGAAATCACCAAAAGACCCACGTTTAACAGAAAGATTTGAGGTATTTATAGGTGGTAGAGAATATGGAAATGCATTCTCAGAATTAAATGATCCAATTGATCAATATGAACGATTCAAGCAAGAAATTGCAGCAAGAGATAATGGAGATGAAGAAGCGGGCATGATGGATGAAGATTTTATTCAGGCATTGGAATATGGTATGCCTCCAACAGGTGGTTTAGGCATTGGAATTGATAGACTAATTATGCTTTTAACAGATGCAGCTTCTATTCGAGATGTGTTGTTCTTCCCAACCATGAAACCGATAAAAGAAGAGTAAAAGAAAGGTTTTTGTATGTTTAGATTTGATAATAGAATATTATATATTTTTATCTTGATTTTTATTGTATCCAGTGTGGTGCAAAATTTATCACAGGAAAATTTTTTGCTAAATTTGGTTCTAACATTACCAGCAGTTTTAATTGCCATTACATTTCATGAATATGCCCATGCTTGGGCAGCAGATAAATTGGGAGATGATACACCAAGAAGGCAAGGAAGACTTAGTTTAAATCCTTTGGCTCATTTGGACCCAATTGGATGTGTATTATTGGTGTTTGCAGGTTTTGGCTGGGGTAAACCAGTTGAAGTAAATCCACGCAATTATAATCGTGATATCTCTATGACAAAAGCAGATGCGTTGGTTTCTTTTGCAGGACCTGCCATGAATTTTATATTAGCATGTATCTTTACGATCCTTTATTATGCTATTGCGACATTTGCTCCCGTTTTCTGTATGCAAACGATAGGGCAAGTTATCCTAACCTTGATTACAATTACCATAAGTATCAATATTGGACTGGGGGTATTTAATTTAATACCACTTCCACCTTTAGATGGTTCTAAAATCTTAAATCACTTTTTGTCTTTTCAGGCAAGAAATTGGATGGCACAACATGAATTTTATTTTTACATTGGATTTTTGTTGTTATGGGTAACAAATTTAGCTTCTTATATTGTTACGCCAGTGGTTCAATTGATCTTTCACGGTATGAATGCATTGGTTGGCGGAATATTTCATTTGTTTTAAATAAGGGGATAAAAATGGAAAAGAAAGAAACAGATAGAATTATTTTAGGAATCGAATCAAGTTGCGATGAAACTTCTGTAGCCGTTGTAAAAAATGGAAGAGAAGTGTTATCAAATGTGATCAATTCACAAATCAATATTCACGAAAAATATGGAGGAGTTGTGCCTGAAATTGCTTCTCGTTGTCACACTGAGGTGATCAATGCCGTATATCAGGAGGCATTAAAGGAAGCAGGCATAACCATAGAAAAAGTAGACGGAATTGCATGTACATATGGACCTGGTTTGGTAGGAGCTTTGTTAGTTGGCGTTTCTTATGCCAAAGGGCTAAGCTTTGCAACGGGGAAAAAATTGATAGCGGTTAATCACATAGCTGGTCACATTGCTGCCAATTACATTAGTCATCCAGAATTGAAACCGCCTTTTATTTGTCTAGTGGTTTCAGGAGGTCATACACATTTGATTTATGTAGAAGATTATGACCAATTTAAAATACTAGGAAAAACAAGAGATGATGCTATTGGAGAAGCTTTTGATAAAGTGGCAAGAGTAGTTGGACTTGGCTACCCAGGAGGACCAAAAGTAGATAAATTAGCAAAACAAGGAAAACCATCTATCGCGTTGCCAAAAACACATTTTGATAATTTAGATTTCAGTTTTAGCGGTATCAAAACAGCAGTGGCTAATTTTTATCATAAGAATCCAGATACACCGAAAGAAGATTTGTGTAGAAGCTTTGAAAAGGCTTGTGCAGAGGTATTAGTGGAGAATACCAAAAGAGCGATGAAACAATATAAGGTTCAGAAAATTGCTTTAGCAGGTGGTGTTTCTGCCAATTCCTATATCCGCCAAGAATTTGCAAAATTGAAGCAAGAGTTAGGTGTTTCTGTTTATTATCCAGAAATAAAATTGTGCACTGACAATGCTGCTATGATTGCTAGTGCTGGCTATTATAGTTATCTGCATCAGAAATTTGCAGATGCAACACTGAATGCCATTCCAAATTTAAAAATAGGAGAAGAATAGATGAGCATATATGCTATATCGGACTTACATTTGTCATTTCATACGAATAAACCCATGAATGTTTTTGGATCTATTTGGGATCATTACGAGGAAAGAGTGAAAGAAAATTGGATCAAAAAAGTGAAAAATCAAGATTTGGTGCTTTTACCAGGAGATTTTTCATGGGAAACGCATTTGAAGGATACATTTTTAGATTTTCAATTTATTGAGCAATTGCCAGGAAAAAAACTGCTATTAAAAGGAAACCATGATTATTGGTGGAGTACATTGGCCAAAATGAGAGCTTATGTAGGAGAACATTTTCATGATATTGACTTTTTATATAATAATAGCTATTTCTTTGAAAATCATATAATTGCTGGGACAAGAGGATGGAGTCATCCAGTTTCAGAAGAAGATAAGAAAATTGTGGAAAGAGAAAAGATTCGATTGAAACTTTCTTTAGAAGATGGAATTCAAAAATATGGAAATCAGTTTCCAATCATTGTTTGCATGCATTATCCACCAGAACCAGAGTTTTTGGAAATTATGAAACAGTATCCAGTTGAAAAGTGTATTTATGGCCATTTACATGGCAGTGCTCATAAAAATGTAAAAGAAGGAATCATCGATGGAATTGAATGGATCATGGTTAGTTGCGATTATACGAATTTTGATTTAATTCCCATCGTACCATAGGATAAGCTTTGATGGAGGCTTATCTTTTTTTTGCGAAAAACTTGCATTATGGACAGGTTATGGTATAATAAATAAGCTATTATGCGAAATTATATATTTTGGAAGGATGAGAAAAAATGAGTTTAAAAGTTGAAAAAACAGAAAATACAAATGAACTAAAATTAGAATTCATCATTGAAGCAGAAAAATTTGAAAATGCGATGAAAGATGTATATAGAAAAAATGCAAAATATTTCATGATACCTGGATTTAGAAAAGGAAAGGCACCATATGAAATCGTTGAAAAACATTATGGAAAAGAAATTTTTTATGAAGATGCATTTAATGAAGTGGTACCACCTGAATATGATAAAGAATTAAAAGAAAACAACATAGAGGCAGTTAGTAGACCACAAATTGATATTCAACAAATGGAAAAAGGAAAAGACTTGATCTTTACAGCTGTTGTTCAAATTAAACCAGAAGTAAAACTTGGACAATACAAGGGTATAGAAATAGAAAAAATCGAGTATAATGTATCTGATGAAGACGTAGAAAAAGAATTAAAGAGTATGGCTGAGAAAAATGCAAGATTGATTAGTGTAGAAGATAGACCTGTTCAAAAAGATGATATTGCTGTTATCGATTTTGAAGGTTTTGTAGATGGTAAGCCTTTTGATGGTGGTAAAGCTGAAAATTATGAATTAACCATTGGAAGCAATACTTTTATTCCTGGATTTGAAGACCAAATAATTGGAATGAAAATTGATGAAGAAAAAGAAATTAAGGTAACATTTCCAAAAGAATATTTTTCAAAAGATTTAGCTGGAAAAGATGCTACTTTCAAAGTAAAATTGCATGAAATTAAAGTAAAAGAATTACCTAAAATTGATGATGATTTTGCAAAAGACGTTAGTGAATTTGAAACATTAGAAGAATTAAAGAATAGTATAAAAGAGAAATTTGAAAAGAGCAATGAAGAAAGAGCAAAACATGAAATAGAAGATGCTGTATTAAAAGCAGTTTGCGAC
>CAMCHB010000087.1 GCA_945874585.1 uncultured Clostridium sp.
CACACTGCATATCGTCGGCAGCGTCAGATGTGTATAAGAGACAGATATTTAACAGTGTATTATTCTGAAATGAGCTAATATTATAATACAAACAAAATAGGAGGTTAAAACATGGAGTCTTTTATGAAGATAAAAGAAAAGCTCACATCATTTCAGATCATTATACTGGGATTTGCAGGCGTGATTGTCATAGGGGCATTATTATTGATGAGCCCTGTTTCATCAAAGGCGGGAATTGTAACACCATTTGGAAAGGCATTATTTACATCAACATCTGCAGTTTGTGTTACGGGTCTTGTTGTATATGATACTGCTTCATACTGGTCATATTTTGGACAGGGAATAATTCTGATCCTAATACAGATAGGTGGATTAGGAGTAATAACGGTAGCATCATTTGTGACAATGATCGCTGGTAAAAAAATAAGCCTTATGCAGCGGCAGACTATGCAAAATTCTTTATCTGTACCGCAGGTTGGTGGAATTGTAAAGCATATGAGGTTTATTTTTTTAACTTCTTTTATTGTGGAAATATTAGGAACATTATTATTATTGCCGGTATTTGTGTCAAGGTATGGCATTGGTGGGATATGGATGTCGTTTTTTCATTCTGTATCAGCTTTTTGCAATGCTGGCTTTGATTTGATGGGAAATAGAACAGGTAAATTTAGTTCTTTAACATCGTTTGCAGATATAGGATATGTTAATTTGATTTTTTCGTTATTGATAATTATAGGCGGGATTGGCTTTCTGACGTGGAATGATATAGTAAATAAAAAGATGAAGATAAAACAATATAGAATGCAATCAAAAGTTATTCTTTTGACTTCTTTTATTCTGGTGTCAGGAGCAGCTTTGTTCTTCTTTTTTACTGAGTTTTCCAATGAACCAGCTGGAAAAAGAGTATGGGAATCATTGTTTCAGGCCGTTTCACCAAGAACAGCAGGATTTAATACGACAGACTTAGGAAAGCTGTCTGATACTGGTAAAACAATGACAATGATTCTTATGATCATAGGAGGCTCGCCAGGGTCAACAGCCGGTGGGATGAAAACAACAACAATAGCAGTATTGATCGCAAATACAATAGCTGTATTTAAGAGAAAACAGAATGCAGATTGTTTCAGAAGAAGGATTGAAGATTCTGTGATCAAAACAGCATCATCTATTATGATCATGTATATTTTTCTGGCAATGGTATCAGCAATTTTAATCAGTATTGTAGAAAGCCTGCCGGTGCAGACTTGTTTGTTTGAAACCATTTCAGCAATTGGCACAGTTGGACTTACACTTGGAATTACACAGCAGTTATCATCTTTTTCGCAGATGATTTTAATTTTGCTCATGTTTTTGGGCAGAGTAGGTGGTATGACAATAATTTATGCTGCTTTTTCACATAGGGATAAAGATTCATTAAAGTATCCAGTAGAAAGTATTATTGTAGGATAGGAGAAAATTATATGAAATCAGTATTAGTAATTGGATTAGGAAATTTTGGAATGCTTACGGTAAAAAAAATACATGAGCTTGGCCATCAGGTAATGGCTATTGATAAGAATGAAGAAAGAGTCAATAGTGCACTTCCTTATGTGACCAATGCTTTAATAGGTGACAGTACAAATGAAAAATTTCTAGAATCACTTGGTATAAATAATTATGATGTCTGTATTGAAACAATTGGAAATGATTTTCAAAGTTCGCTTGAGACAACATGCCTTTTAAAAGAACTTGGAGGTAAGGTTGTTGTTTCAAGAGCAAACAGGGAGGTGCAGGCAAAATTTCTGCTTCGGAATGGCGCTGATGAAATTGTTAATCCTGAAAAACAGATTGCGAAATGGACAGCGATAAGGTACACATCAGACTATATATTGGATTATATAAAGCTTGATGATAACTATGCGATTTTTGAAGTTAAAATTCCATTAGAATGGATTGGAAAGAGTATACGTCAGGTGGACATAAGGCAGAAATATAAAATAAATGTAATGGCTATTAAGAAAAACGGACATATGAATCTTGCTATATCAGCGGATGATATTTTTACTTCTGATGAGACTCTGCTTGTAATTGGAGAGTATAAAGCAATACAGAAATGTTTTCATATATAAGTAGAAAAGAGAAGATAAGATGGAAAATTTATTATTAGTTATGCTCTTAATTATAATTTTTATCATCGGACTGTATACAACATCTAAAGTAGATTTATATTTGGATAAAAATTTAAAAATAACAACAGATAAAACCAAAACAAACAAGTAAAACATGATATAATGAGTGGAGCGGATTATATCTACGCGAATGCGCATAAGTATCAGCCGCATGCTTATCATGTGTGAAGCACATGATATACTATAAAACTAAAGGAAATATAGTAAGTATGAAAATGGGGAGGAGTGGATAAATGGAGCTCGGAAAAACACCGGTTGAAAAGCATGAGCATGTACTTGTGGGGCTTTCTTCATCTCCGTCAAATAGAAAAATAATTGAAGAAGCATCAAAGCTTGCTAAAGCATTTGATGCAGAGTTCACAGCATTGTATGTCTCAAAGTCACAGGAGATTACCCTGCCACCAGAGGATGCAGTAAGACTTCAAAACAATATAAGGTATGCAGAAGATCTGGATGCAGCAATTACGACTGTTATAGGAGATAATGTTTCGCTTCAGATTGCAGAATTTGCGAGAATATCGGGTGTTACTAAAATCGTAATAGGACGCAGTGATACAACGAGAAAACCTTTTTGGAAAAAGCAGTCTATAACGGAGCAGCTTATCGTAACCGCTCCAAATATAGATATATATATAATACCAGACTCGAAAAGTAATTTAAAAACGATAAGAAATAGAAGGGGAAGCGAACAGATTATTCCAACTAAAAAGGATATTATCATTACAGCTGGCATGCTCATAGTGTCAACTGTTTTTGGTATATTTTTTAGTATGATGGGATTTACGGAATCAAATATTATAACAATATATATTCTGGGGGTCATGTTAAGCTCAATCCTTACTAAAAGCCACTTTTGTAGTCTCTTGAGTTCATTTTGTAGTGTTTTGCTATTTAATTATTTTTTTACAGATCCAAGGCTGACTTTTCATGCTTATGAGCCGGGATATTCAGTAACCTTTTTTATAATGCTCATAGCGGCCTTGATCACAGGAACACTTGCATACAGACTTAAGGACAATGCATTAGAAGCAGCCGGTGCAACTTATAGAACAAAGATACTATTTGATACAAACCAGCTGCTTGCCTAGTGTAAGACCAATGGTGAAGTGCTAAAGGTTGTAGCTAATCAGGTTGTTTTGCTGCTTGATAGAAATGTGGCGATATATCCGGTAGATTGTCAGCATATTCAAAATGGGTATATATATTTCAAGGATGATACATGTATAGGAAAAAGCGCTGATACAATTGGTGAGGAAGAAGTAATACAATGGGTACTTACAAATAAAAAAAGAGCTGGAGCCACTACAAAGGTGTTTCCAAATGCAAAATGTCTGTATCTGGCAATATATATAGATGGAACAGTTTATGGAATAATGGGGATTTATGTTGAAAAAAAAGTGCTAAGTGCATTTGAATACAGTATTTTACTATCAATTTTAGGAGAAGGAGCTTTTGCTTTGGAAAATCTTGAAAATGAAAAGGCTAAAAAAGAAGCAGCATTAGTTGCTGAAAATGAAAAATTAAGGGCAAATCTGCTTAGGACGATTTCGCATGATCTACGGACACCACTAACAGCTATATCAGGAAATGCCAGTAATTTATGCAGCCACTACAAAATTTTGGATGATGTTACAAAGGAACAGATTTTTTCTGACATATACGATGATTCAGAATGGCTTATACAGCTTGTGGAGAATCTATTGTCCGTAACAAGAATAGAGGATGGAAATATGCATCTTAATAAATCGTTGGAAGTTCTTGACGAAGTGTTAGATGAGGCTATAAAACATATAGATAGAAATAAAACAGAACATCAGATCAGTGTTATAAATAACAATGAAATCGTTTTTGCACAGATGGATGCAAAATTAATAATGCAGGTTATAATTAAT
This sequence comes from uncultured Clostridium sp., assembly GCA_945874585.1. Lineage (GTDB taxonomy): Bacteria > Bacillota > Clostridia > TANB77 > CAG-508 > CAMCHB01. The sequence continues at coordinate 4,061 of CAMCHB010000087.1, forward strand.
ATTGTGAATAACGCAATCAAATATACGCAGAAGGGCTCAAAGATACAGATCAATTATGGAAATAAAGGTAATAAGGTATATATTAGCATTTCTGATAATGGACCGGGACTGAGTGATGAAATGAAAAAGCATGTGTTTGAGATGTTTTATACAGGTCAGAGTGGTGTTGCAGACGGAAAACGTAGTATGGGACTTGGATTGGCATTATGTAAATCAGTTGTTGAAGCGCATGGAGGTTTCATAGAAGTTTCTGATAATATACCAAGTGGCTGTATATTTACATTTTATATTGAAAAAGGAGAAATAAGCATAAATGAATAAATTTCAGATTCTGATAGTAGAGGATGATCCTCCAATAAGAAATCTTATTGCTACAACACTTAAAACTCACGATTATAAATATCTTCTGGCAAAGAATGGAGAGGAAGCGCTGCTTAGCGCATCAACATATGCACCGGATGTTGTTTTTCTGGATCTTGGACTTCCTGATATAGATGGAGTGGAGATTATTAAAAGAATAAGAGAATGGTCTAATATGCCTATAATCGTTATAAGCGCAAGAAGTGAGGATGAAGATAAGATAGAAGCGCTGGATGCTGGAGCCGATGATTATCTCACAAAACCGTTTTCTATAGAAGAATTGCTAGCGAGACTTAGGGTTATGCAAAGAAGAATTGCACTTTTGCAGGCAGATGCTGATATTACCAATAAATCTATAT
>CAMCHB010000088.1 GCA_945874585.1 uncultured Clostridium sp.
AGTATACAGAAATCAATCCATTTTATCTTTTTTTCTGGTATTTTTTTAAGATAAAAATCAATTTTTGGTTTAATACCTTTCATTAAAAATAAAGATAAAATTCCCCAGTAAACTGAAAATGTTAAACAAATTCTTCCATTTAAATTAAAGGGCTTATAGGCATAATCCCAGAATCTTGATCCATAAATGGCTTCTAACCCATAACTCAATACATATTCTATTACACTTCCTGCAATTGCTCCATAAAAAAATATTTTAACAGGATGATCCTGATAGCGATCCAATAATGCAATTAAACAAGCTGCTCCCACCCCATAAATAGGGCAAAAAGGTCCATATAACAATCCCTTTCGACTTTCTAGAACACCTGTTGTTCCATAGCAAAAAATAGTTTCTAACAGCAAACCAACGATACTAAAAATAACAAAGTACCAAAGCAAATAATGAAAACTGAGTTTTTTATTTTCTTTCATTTGTTTTCCTCACTTTTCTAGATTTCTTGTCTTCCTTCCATTGCCTTCCATAATGTTACTTCATCAGTATACTCTAAATCGCCTCCAACTGGAATACCGTGTGCAATACGTGTTACTTTTACCTGAAAAGGTTTTATAAGTTTTGCAATATACATTGCTGTTGCTTCTCCTTCCACACGTGGATTGGTTGCTAAAATAACTTCTTTTACCTCTCCTTCATGAATACGATTTAACAATTCCTTTATTTTAATATCTTCTGGCCCTATTCCATTCATCGGAGAAATAGAACCATGTAGAACATGGTAAACACCTTTGTATTCATGCATTCTTTCCATTGCAATAATATCACGGACATCTTCAACTACGCAAATCGTTGTTTTATCACGGTTTGGATTACTACAGATATTACATGGATCTGTATCTGAAATATTAAAACAAATAGAGCAATATTTTAAATTCTTTTTTGCCTGTATGATAGCATCCATAAAATGATGTGTTTCTTCATCTGACTGATTCAATATATGAAACGCAAGTCTCACTGCTGTTTTATGTCCTATACTTGGCAATCGTTCAAATGATTCTATCAATTTTTCAATAGAGGGTGAATAGTATGACATTTTTTCTCCTTTTACATTAGGCCTGGTATATTATATTTTCCAAATTCTGATGCCGTTTCTGCATCAATTTTTCTCATAGCCTCATTTATACAGGTTATAATAAGGTCTTGTAACATTTCAACATCTTCTGGATCTACGGCTTCCTTTTTTATGGTCAATTCTTTTATTTTTTTATCGCCTGTCATTTTCACAAAAACGACTCCTCCCCCAGCTGTTGCTTCGAACTCTTTGGTAGAAATTTCACTTTGTGATTTTTCCATATCTGCTTGCATTTTTTTTGCCTCTTTCATAAGCTGATTCATATTGATACCTCCGAATCCGCCAAATCCTCCTGAAAATCCGCCTCTTTTTCCCATTTTTTTCATTCCTTTCTTTTTTATTTTATTCTTCAATTATATGAATCGGTATTCCTAAAGAATTTAAATGATCTAAATTATCATTGTTTTCTTCCGTCTTTCCTTTTTCTTTATATTGAATTTTAAGATTTTTACCTGCTACAGCCTCTACAGTTTTTGCAATAAAATCTATATTTTCTCGATTGTTTAATACAGTTTTTCCAAAAGAAGTCATATGATTAGCAAATTCAATTTCCAATGTATCATTGTTTTTTTCTACTGCTTTTGTATTAAGTAAATTCGTATAAATCATAATTTTCCCTTTTGTCTTGATTTGATCTAATACTTTTCCCCAATACTGTGTTGATACTGTATTTGCTTTGCTTGTTGGTGCCACTATTTTAGAAATTCCTGTATTTTGTACTTTTTTGTTGCTAACTGGTTCTACTGCAATTTTTACATCAGATTTTGTGTTCATTTTTTGTGTAGCAATAACTCCCTTTTCCACTTTTTGTTCTAGTTTTTCAACTCTTGCTTCCAATGAAGAATCATCTTCTTGTATGCACATACGAAGAATTCCCGTTTGAAATAATATTGTTTTTTGAGTAGACCATTTTATATCATTATCTAACTTAGAAAAATCATCCATCATTTTTAGAATTCTTTCTTTTGACATCTTACCGGCAAGCACTTTCATTTTATCTTCATTTTCTTGACTATATACCTGTAATTCTCCACAGACTTTCCATAACAACATATCATTTAAGCATTTAATGGTTTCCCAAATAAAATAGCTTAAATCTTTTCCTTCTTCTAAAATTGTCTTTTCAATTTTTATTGCATTTTCAACATTGTACTCTATGATACTTTCCAATAAAAATAAAATAGATTCTATCTTTGGAATGCCAATTATTTCTCTAATTTTGGTAGCTGTAATTGTTTCTTCACCATCTTGAATACATCTTTCCAATAGACTAATACTATCTCTCATGGCTCCATCTGATATGTTACCAATTAACTGAAGTGCTTCATCTTCGATTTTTACACCAATCTGATCGGTTATAATTTTAAGACGTTTGGTAATGTTTTCTACTCCAATTTTTTTAAAATCATATCGTTGACAACGAGATAAAATAGTTGCTGGCAATTTTTGAGGCTCTGTTGTTGCTAAGATAAATTTTACATGTTCTGGTGGCTCCTCCAATGTTTTTAGTAAAGCATTAAAAGCACCTGTTGATAACATATGAACCTCGTCAATGATGTATACTCTATATTTTGCTACAGTTGGCAAAAAATTCACAGCATCTCGTATACTACGAATATCTTCTACACTATTATTTGAGGCAGCATCCATTTCTACCACATCTGTTAAAGATCCATCCATAATTCCTCTGCATATTTCGCATTCATTACATGGATTACCATTTTTCGTATGCAAGCAATTAACCGCTCTTGCTAATATTTTAGCAGCAGATGTTTTACCTGTTCCTCTGCCCCCATTAAACAAATAAGCATGTCCTACTCTACCTGACATAATCTGATTTTTTAATGTTGTCGTAATTGCATCCTGCCCTACCATTTCGTCAAAGGTTAAGGGACGAAATTCTCTATAAAGTGATGTATATTGCACTTTTATCACCTCAAAGTAAGGATATGACCTTTCTATGGAAAACATGTATCCACATAATCCACTATTTATCGCTGCTTTCTTTCGAATCTGACGAGGTTCATAGTTTCTTATTGAATCATGCCCTCCATACAAAGGTCATACCACTTTTTTTACATTATATAATGATATCTTCTTTTTCGCAAGTATTTCTTAAATTCTTTTAAAGATTATTTTGTCCTTCTCTTTGATTTCTTTTTTTACGGTTCCACCTTTTGTAATATTATCCAACGGTAAATCCAATGATACCGTCGCTTTGTATTTTTTCCCTGATACTGTTTCAATAACAACATCAAAACTTAAACGGTATTTTAATTGTGATTCAGAAATGTTACTTTTTTCAAGTAATGAACCATCATATTTAATTTCTGTATCATCATCAGACTGATATTGTGCTAAATTCGTACTACAACTACTAAATGTAATAATACCTCCATTGCTTGCTAATTCCATGTTTTTTATATTATTACTGCCTGTTACGGTATATTCTAATGTTCCATCATCCACCTTGTTTTCATCTGTATAAATATAAGTGAAATCCCCTTCTTTTGATGGTTTAAAGATACAAGGTGTTCCAACTTCTGGTTTTGTATCGTACTGAATGTTTTGAATAACGATATTTTTTAATTCTTCGTTTCCTCGATATTTATTGTTTTTTTTGACCTCCAAATAAATATCGTTATTTTGTAAAATAGATAGATCCCATCGCTTATCTGGATTATCGTTTTCTTCCGCATCTGCCGTGCTAATCAATAAAATGTTTTTTAATTCAAACGGTAGATTGGTTTCTCCTTCTACATTATATTTTAATAATAATACCACTACGATTGCCAATAAAATCATAACCATACTGGTAAATAAAGCAATGGTTATAATCTTTTTCTTATTGTCCCTTGTCCCATTGAAAACTTTCATTCTTTTTCCCCCACTCTCATTTGACCTGATCGTAATTTTTTGAAAAAATCTTTTAATATGTATTCACATTTTTCCTGTAATATGCCTTTTTCCACTAAAACCTGATGATTAAAAATAAAATCTTCTAACAAATTTAATTTTGATCCACAGGCTCCGGTTTTCGGATCCATGGTACCAATATAGAGTTTTTGAATTCTTGCTTGTATAATTGCCCCTGCACACATTGCACATGGTTCCAATGTTACATAGATCTCGCAATCTGTTAGACGCCATGCTTTTAGTTTTTTACAAGCTTTTTGAATCGCTAATATTTCAGCATGACCTGTTGCCATTTTTTTATTTTCCTTCATGTTATGTGCTCTAGCAATAATTTTATGATCTTTTACAATAACAGCACCAACCGGTATTTCTTTCTTTTCATAGGCCTTTTGAGCTTCTTTTAAAGCCTCTTTCATAAAATATATCTTTTCTTCCATATTTCCTCTATCTAACTAAAAAAATGGTGTATCTAGCTGGAATCGAACCAGCGGCCTCTCCCTTAGGAGGGGAGCGCTCTATCCTACTGAGCTATAGATACACATCATTCTTATTATACCATGATATTGCCTTTATGCAAGTTTATTGATTTAAATTTTTAACCAATTCTTCTACATCAATACCATGAACCATACAAGCTGTCTCTTATACACATCTGACGCTGCCGACGATATGCAGTGTGT
>CAMCHB010000089.1 GCA_945874585.1 uncultured Clostridium sp.
TACACACTGCATATCGTCGGCAGCGTCAGATGTGTATAAGAGACAGTGTCTACTCTTAGCATATATATGTTCAATCTCAAAAACAGTTTCTAGTGAAAGAAGTGGCTGATTTTCGTCTGTAAATGCCCACCATGTTAGCATTGCCTTCGTAATTGGCCTTTGATTAGTAAAGCTGTAATTATCAAAGAAACTTCTTACTCTTTCTTCTTCAAATTTATATCCATCAAATGTAACTTCTTCATTATTTACAATATTTACCATTTCTTTATAGATTGGAGATCTCAAAGCATTGACACCAGGGTTAGTTATTGCATATGTCCAAATAAAACCAATACTTTTTGATAAGAATTCATCTAGCTTAGCATCATCCAGCATTCCATTTTCATCTTTATTTTGCATAAAATATACAGATAGAAAATATGTCCACATACCATTAGGAGCAAAATTTAACACAAATAGTTTTCTAAGTATATTTTCTGAAAATCTATCTTTATCCTGATTTGATATATCCTCCCAGAAATATGCTAAAGTGATGAGATCGTTAAATGTTGTATCATTTTTCAGTAATGAATAAGCATCTTTCTCATAAAATTTTCTTAATGCCTCGGTTGTTGAAGTTGTGATACCTTTTTTTGCACGTGCAAAATACATATATCTAGTAAATAACTCGTCCATTGGGGTTCCATTTTGCGGATGGAATACCCTTTCTGTGATTTCTTCAAGTTCTTTCCACTTCTCAATGAACTCTTTTCTCTGCCCTCTATTTGAATAATACTTATAGAATTGAGCTTTAAATATGTCTGCATCAGAAAGTGGTTTACCTCTATCATTTAATGTAGAAAAGATTCTCAATGCCGTATCCTGAGACTCTGCTTCAATAGGCAACAAAATACAATTCTTCATTATTCTATTTGGCAGATTCGCAAAATAGGAAGGGTATTTACTTAAAAATTCATCAATCTGTTTTTGAAAAAATAAATAATTTTGTGCATATCTACTTCTATTCCCTTTTGTAACAGTTCCCGTTTTTAAAATGTTCAGAAACTCTTCTTTGTCATTATCTGTTGCAACTTCAGAATCAATCTTTAATTGTTCCATATCTGGTTCTTCAAATTCATCTGTTTTCCACAAACACTTTTCAATGTTCTGCTTTGTTGAAACAGATTGCTTATCTTGCATATGTCCAAATTTTGAATAAAAAGCTCTTAACAAAAGCATAAGGGTTGTTAATCTCTGTTGCCCATCAATTACTTCCTGCTTATTCTTTTCATTCGTGAATGTTACTATTGGTCCTAAAAAATATTCGCTATTTGAATCAAAATCCGTTTTTCCTTCATCAGGTATTGCAAACGCAAAAATATCATCCCATAGAGTCTGACACTCATTTTCTCCCCACGCATATGGTCTTTGATAGTCAGGAATCAAAAAATCAGCCTTCTTATCTTGAAATAAATCCTTTATCGTTTTTTGATCAACATTTAGTTTAGACATATCTATCCCTCCTTAATCACTAAAAAACAAATTAGTTCAAAATCATTTAATCCCGATATATTGGACATCAGTGCTGATGTACCTCCAGCAGTAAACAAACTATCGATATCCGATTCTTCCTTAACATCAATAATTGAGTTGATTGCGTCTGTAAGCAAATCAGACAATTCACTCATATCTTTTCCATCATTCGTTTCCTTGTTAAATTTATAGCATAGTTCTTTATTAGGTTCTTTTTTACCTTTACAAAGAAGCCTTATATCATCCAATATCTTTTTTGGGTTTAAATAATCACAAATTATTTCACCATCCATGCCAACGTAAACCATATAAAATGGATGGATGCGGTTTTGATTGTCAATGTTAACACTATCATCTATATTTCTTAGCACAAAGATAACACCAGGAGGGAGATCAACAGAAGAAGATACCACTGCATGCATTCCTTTTGGCATTCTATCAAAATCATCATGCGTTTTTACGTAATCTAAAAGATCAAGTCTATATTCATTCAAACCCAAATCCATAATAGAAATACCAGTTGACATGTCTTCAATATCAACAACTTCTTCGTGTAACTTCTTGAGTTGCTGTCTTCTATATTCCAAATCACCTTTCTCTTCAGGATCAATCAAATTATCATCACCTGTAGAAGTCATAACAGAAATTTTCATTCTCGTTTCAACTCTTCCTTTTAGATTAATATATTCATCTAAATCCATATCAGGCCAGAAATTGACAAGTTGTATATATGTATTTTTGCTTCCAATACGGTCGATACGGCCGAATCTTTGTATTATTCTAACAGGATTCCAGTGGATGTCGTAATTAACTAAATAGTCACAATCTTGTAAGTTTTGACCCTCTGATATACAGTCTGTCGCAATCAAAATGTCTATGTCATTGGTACTGTTAGGCATTAGAACATCTCGATTTTTAGATATAGGCGAAAAACAAGTCAGCACGTTATTTAAAGTGGCTTTAAATCCTGGTATAGTTGTTTTCCCGTCTATGGAACCAGTTACTATAGCAGTATTGAGTCCATACTTCTTCTTCATATACTTACTAACGTTTTCATACAAATACTCAGCAGTATCAGCAAATGCAGAAAAGATTATCACTTTTTTGTTACCAGCATTAATTGGAGTTTCTACCTTATTTGAAATGACAGATAGAAGCTTTTGAAGTTTGCAATCGTGTTCCGGAGTAATATCCGATATCATCGATGACAATATTTCCAAATATTCAGAATCCTTATTTAGGCCTTCTCTCCAGGAAATATAATCCATATCTTCAAGATCAATTCTGACCTTTTTGCCTATAGTAAATAAATCCGTATTTTCATCATCGATATCAAAATCATCATTGATTTCTTCGAAAACAGTATCTGTACATTTCCCTGTATTTTCAAATGAATTAATGGTCTCTATTGTTGAATCAATCAAATCTTTGATTCGATTAACTGTCAATTTAAAAGAGTTAACAGAGCTTTCTAATCTCTTCAACAAATTTATGCTCATTAATCGACGAACGCCTTGTTCACGTCCTGCTTGAGTCAAACTTTCGCCTTTGTTGTGTGTAAGCTCAATGTACTTTTGCATCTTGCTAGGAAAAATATAATCAGATGGCGTGTATATGCATAGAGTTAAACTCATCAACACTTGATAAATATCGTTGTAGTTGATTGCGTCGCTTAGGTCTGTTAATTTTGGATTCAACGAAATAGGTTTTAATCTTTCGGGAAATTTTCCAATTTCATTTGTATTGTAGTATTTTTCTATATGTTTCCTTGATCTAGCAATAGTCACACTATCGAGCAGCTCAAAAAAATCAAAATCAAGTCTAGACAGTAAAGCATCAGTTGTCCTAGATTTTGCATCCAATTTGCTCCAACTATTAAATGCCGTTTGCGCTTGGCGAAAGATGTCATCAATTGGCTTTTTTGTATTTAACTTTTCATTGATATTATCCGCTTCCCCTTCATAAGCAATAGCAAGTTGGTTCTTCAAGTCAATGAATCTATTATTTACCGGTGTAGCGGATAACATAAGAACCTTCGTTTTTACACCGCTTTTTATAACTTTTTCCATTAATCTTGTATATCTATTCTCATGTGTATTTGAATGTGTTCCAGTTCCGTTTCTAAAATTATGAGACTCATCAATAACAACTAAATCATAATTACCCCAATTTAGGCGGTCGAGATCCAATCCATTTGAATATCCACTTTTTCTTGAAAGGTCAGTATGAAAAAGAACATCGTAATTTAAACGATCGGATGCTATAGGGTTATTTACATAGTTGTCTTTGTAAGTATTCCAGTTTTCCACAAGTTTCTTAGGACATAAAACTAGGACACTTTTATTCCTGTTCTCATAATATTTTATTACTGCAAGAGCTGTGAAAGTTTTTCCTAAACCAACGCTGTCCGCTAAAATGCACCCATTATACCGTTCAAGTTTATTGATAATCGCTAGAACAGCATCTTTTTGGAAATCATATAACATGTTCCAAATTTTGCTTTGTTTAAATCCTGTCGCTTCATTAGGTAGTTCATCTTCTGAAATATCTTCCAAGAACTCACTAAACACATTATACAAAGTAAAGAAATAGACAAATTCCGGCGAGTTCTCATTATAGACAGTACTGATTGTTTCTATTACTTCATCTGTTACATCTTGTAATTTTGACTTATCATTCCATAAATTATTGAACAATTGCATATATTGCGTAGAAAAAGGCGCTTCCATGCAGTTGACCATATAATATGAATTGTTGCCTCTTTCGCACCCTAAATCAACAGTTGTGAAGCCGTTGATAGGCATATATGACAGTTGTTCAGCTCCATTATCTATGATCATGAAACCTGTCATATTTTCGTTTGTTGTATTTGATTTAAAAGTAACTTTATCCTTGATCCAATCTGCGCATTCCTTAGCGATTGCTTTTAGATTCATTTCATTTTTTAATTTAATCTCAAATTCGGTACCATACAAGCTACTTTCTCTTGTTAATCTAGGAATATAAAATTCTCGTTTTTCTTTTTCAGCTTTTTGCTTGATAAACGTTGGTGAAGTAAATAAAAAATCAAGGTGATCGATTGATTCAAATTGTTTTTTTTAATTCTTTGTATGCATACATTGAAAAACATGCCGCAGCAATCTGAACTTTACTTCCTTTTTT
>CAMCHB010000090.1 GCA_945874585.1 uncultured Clostridium sp.
AGTAAAAGGCACAATTCAAAAAAATCAAATGAGAAAAAAGAAGAAAAAAAGAATAAAAAAGAGATAGGAAGAGCTACAAAAGTAATAATTACAAAAAACGAAAAATTCAAAAACAAGGGAAATTTTTATGAGACAATGCAAGGTAAACATAATTTGAAATATGAATGATTCTATAGTATAATAAACAAGTCTTACCAATAAAACCTCACATATTTTATGCTAGACATGAAATATGAAATAAACCAAAAGGAGAGTGTGTATATAATTTGAGTAGGCGAATGAAATATTATACAAAAGAGCTAGGCAAAGCCTTTGGAATTATATTATTTAGTTTTTCTATTATCATGGTAATGATTTTATTGAAATATAAACCAGTGTATGAGGTTGATTTAGCAGGTAAAAAAATTGGTTATGTTTCACAGAAAGAGGAAATTGAACAGGCGATAGCAGATTATCAAAACTATCGTGAAAATAATGTTGCATTTATTGAAATAAAAGAATTACCAACTTATGAGAAGAAATGGCTAAATAGTAAAATAGATACAAACGAAGAAGAAGTGTTATTGGCAGTCAAAGATGAATCCGTTGTAACTTATCATTCTTATGCAATTAAATTAGACGGAGAAACAAAACAAGAAGTACGTACGGTAGAGGAAGCAGAAGAAGTTGTAAATCATATAAAAGAAGCATATAGTGATAATCTAGAATTAGATTTGACCATTCAAGAATGTTATGAAACAGAAGATCCGAATGAAACAATGCAAGATAAAGAAGTAGCAAAAGCAGAAATTGCTACTATTTTGGATGACCGTGTGAAGGAAAAAGAAGCGGAAGCCAAAAAGAAAGCAGAGGAGGAGCAAGCAGCTAAAAAAGCGGCAGAAGCAAAAGCAAGACAAGTAGCAAAGGCAAAAGAAAAGAAAGCTACTGTAAGTGTGGCATCTGCTGGTGAGACAGAAAAGGCAACAAGTACCAATTTGGGTATATCCTTATCTTATCCATTAGCTGGTGGTAAAGTTTCCTCTCGATTTGGAGCAAGAAGTTCTATTCGTAGTGGTGCTCATACAGGATTGGATTTATCAGCACCTTATGGAACCGCTATTCATCCAGTATGTTCTGGGACAGTAACTTTTGCTGGAAAACAAGGATCTTATGGCAATTTGATTATTGTCTCTCATAGCAATGGTGTGGAAACTTACTATGGCCATTGTAGTGCTATTTATGTAAGTGCAGGAGAACAGGTCGCAACAGGCACAACAATTGGAGCCGTTGGTTCAACTGGTAATTCAACTGGTAACCATTTGCATTTAGAAATTCGTAAAAATGGAAAACCATTGAATCCGCAAAATTATTTGTATAAATAATCGTTATGAAATCAAAAATAATGAAAAAACAGAGATGGCGTTATGGATATAACGAAAATCTCTGCTTTTTTTCATGCACTGAAGGCCTTTTGCGGAAAAAAGGCTTGTATTTTTTTGAAAATAATTATATAATATTTGGCATTAAGTGAATAGGAGATGAGGTTCATGCAAATTCGTAAAGAAGAAATTATACATATTGCAAAATTAGCGAATTTAAATTTAACAGAGGAGGAAATCGAAAAATACACAAACGATATGCAAGACATTTTGGCTTTTGCTAATACCATTAACCAAGTGGATACAGAAGGCGTAGATGAAAAAGCAAGTTTGGAAGAAAAATATAATGTTTTTCGTAAAGATGATGTAAAAGTATTCAAAGACAGAGATGATTTGTTGCAAAATGCACCCGCTCAAGAAGATGGAATGTTTAGAATACCAAAAGTAATTAAATAAAAGAGAACAATTAGGAGGGGTGTATATGAATTTATATGAGTTAACTGTACATGAATTAAAAGAAAAATTAGAAAAGAAAGAAATAACAGCAGAAGAGATTACACAAAGTTATGTGGATCGTATGGCTGAAAAAGAAAAAGATGTAAAAGCTTTTGTGACAACAACAGAAGAACAAGCTTTACAAAATGCCAAGGAAATGGATGAAAAAAGAGCAAAAGGAGAAAAAGTATCACCACTTGCTGGAATTCCAATTGGTATTAAAGATAATATTTGTACCAAAGGAGTTCGTACAACATGTAGTTCTAAAATGCTAGAGAACTTTGTTTCACCTTATGATGCTACTGTTATGGAAAAATTAAAAGAAAATGGTTTAGGCATGCTAGGAAAAATGAATATGGATGAATTTGCTATGGGTGCTTCAACCGAATATTCTTACTTTAAGAAAACATCTAATCCATGGGATTTAAACTGTGTACCAGGAGGATCTAGCGGTGGTTCTGCAGCTGCTGTAGCAGCCAATATGGTACCATGGGCTTTAGGTAGTGATACGGGAGGATCTATTCGTCAACCATCTGCTTTTTGCGGTACAGTCGGATTGAAACCTACTTATGGATTGGTTTCTCGTTATGGATTGGTGGCATTTGCATCTTCTTTGGATCAAATAGGTCCTATTACCAAGGATGTAACAGATAGTGCAATGCTATTGAATTTAATTGCAGGACATGATGAAAGAGATACAACATCTGCAGATGTTGAGAAAAAAGACTATACCAAGAGCTTAGTAAAAGATGTGAAAGGATTGAAAATTGGTTTACCAAAGGAATACTTTGGAGAAGGTATCAATCCAGAAGTAAAAGAAGCTGTTATGAATGCTGCTAAAGAGTATGAAAAAATGGGTGCAACCATAGAAGAATGCTCTATTAGCGTAACCGATTATGCCTTAGCTACTTATTACATTATTGCTTGTGCAGAAGCAAGTTCTAACTTAGGTAGATTTGATGGTATTCGTTATGGATATAGAACCGAGCACTTTGACAATTTAAATGATATTTATAGAAATTCAAGAAGCGAAGGATTTGGAAAAGAAGTAAAGAGAAGAATTATTTTAGGAACGTATGTATTAAGTTCTGGATATTACGATGCTTATTACAAAAAAGCTTTAAAGGTAAGAGAAATTGTAAAAGCAGAGTTTAAAAAGCTTTTCAAAACTTATGATGTATTATTAACACCAACATCTCCAACTGTATCTTTCCCAATGGGAACCAGATCTAATAATCCACTTGAAATGTATTTAGCCGATATTTGTACGGTTTCTATTAACATTGGTGGAGTACCTGCCATGTCAATTCCTTGTGGAGTTGATAGCAAAGGAATGCCAATTGGTTGTCAACTAATTGGAAATCATTTTGCAGAAGACACTTTAATTCGAGCAGCCTATACGTATGAACAAGAAACAAAATTTAGAGAAAAATATCAACCAACATTCAGAAAATAAGGAGGAGATTGTATGGCAAGAGAAGATTATGAAATAGTAATGGGCTTAGAGGTTCATAGTGAACTTTCTACAAAAACAAAAATATTCTGTTCATGCCCAACAGAATTTGGTGGAGAACCAAATACACATTGTTGCCCTGTATGTATGGCAATGCCAGGAACACTACCAGTATTAAATGAAAAGGTAGTAGAATATGCTGTAAAAGCTGGAATTGCAACCAATTGTGAGATTGCGAAAGTCAGCAAAAATGACCGTAAAAATTATTTCTATCCAGATTTACCAAAAGCTTACCAGATATCTCAATTTGATATGCCACTTTGCAAAAATGGTCATATTGATATTGAGACAGAAGAGGGTATGAAGGAAATCCGAATTGAAAGAATTCATATTGAGGAAGATGCCGGAAAATTAAATCATGATGAATATGGAAGAGGAAGTTTTGTGGATTTAAACCGTGCAGGTGTTCCTTTAATTGAAATTGTATCAAAGCCTGATTTACGTTCAAAAGAAGAAGTAGAGAGCTATCTTAGAAAATTAAAATCTATTTTGGAATATATTGAAGTATCTGATTGTAAAATGCAAGAAGGTTCTTTAAGAGCAGATGTCAATGTTTCTGTTCGTAAAAAAGGTAGCGACAAATTAGGTACAAGAACCGAAATGAAAAACATGAACTCTTTCAAATCTATTTTGAGAGCAATTGAATACGAAGCTAATCGTCAAATTGATGTCCTAGAAAATGGAGGAGAAGTAGAACAAGAAAGTTTAAGATGGGATGATATTGCTGGTAAAACCTTTACGATGAGAGATAAGGAAAATGCACAAGATTATCGTTATTTCCCAGATCCTGATTTGGTTGCAATTCATATTTCTAATGAATATGTTGATAATATTCGCAAAAACTTACCAGAATTACCAGATAGCCGTAAAAAGAGATATATGGAAGAATATAAATTACCAGAATACGATGCTAAATTGATTACTGCATCTAAGTATTTGTCTAATTTGTTAGAGCATGCAGTTGCTATTTGTCATAATCCAAAGACAGTAAGTAATTTCATTATGACAGATATTACCAAGGAATTGAATGAAAGAGAATTAGAACCAGAAGAAATTCCATTTACGGCAGAACAATTAGGAGAATTGGTTTCTCTAATTGATGCTGGAACAATTAGTTCAAGTATAGCGAAAAAGGTATTGGTAGAATTATTTGAACATCCAGAATCTCCAAAGGTTATCATTGAGAAAAAGGGTTGGGTTCAAATATCAGATGAAAATGCTATCAAAGAAGTTGTTTTAAAAGTATTAGCAGAGAATGAAAAATCTGTAGCTGACTATAAAGCTGGAAAAGATAGAGCAT
>CAMCHB010000091.1 GCA_945874585.1 uncultured Clostridium sp.
GATATCAGCATTATAGGCTGTTTCACGAATATCTTGTAATGGTAATAGTGTTTTAGGACTTGTCCATTTTTTGGTATAGAATTGATTAGCTCTATCTGCTTCAAAACATTGCAAAATAACATCAGAGATATCTTGGGTTGTTGCATAGGATGTATCCACAATTAAATTGTAGTTTTCTTCTTTTTCCAAATCAACTTGATATCTTTGTTTATAACGAATCACTTCGCCTCTTTTACGTTCAGCTGTTTTTCTGGTTGCTTCTTCTACTGATTGATAATGATCTGGATCTCGTTGGTAAGCTCTTTCACCAGCTACTTTTTCATTGGCTGTTAATCGAACAGAAAAAGCATCTGGTAACTCATGCCAACCAAGTCTTGCATCTACAATTAGTATTTCATTTTCCTTGTTTCTTTTTTCAAAGCGTTCCCCAAACTCTTTTGTTTTTCTGTCAATCAATCTGTCAATATCAGGTCTTTTCATCATTTCCTGATTAAATTTTTCTATGTTAATGCCCTCTTTTCTAGCCAATTCTTTAAATATTTCCCCTACAGATAAAACCGTTACTTTTTGATTTTTTTCTTCTAATTTTCTTTTTACTTCTCGAATGGTGGTACTTTTTCCACTAACAGGTTCTCCTGATACACAAATAATATGATTCATATCAAAACCTCCTAATTCATTTTTTCCTACTTCTTATTATACCACGAATGTAAATTATTGACAAGTTTTTATGTATACAGTTGGACTGTAAGAAAATCAGAGATTTTCTCTCTGGCTTTTGCTTGTTTTGCTTTTCTTCTGTTCTCCCATTTTTTTCTTCTTCTCTTCTTTTTTTTTTACTGAAGTTATTGTAACACAATTGAGGTAGCCTTAGCAAGGAGTAAAATGCAAAATCCCATACATTTCTATCCCTCACATTTTTTCTATTGATTAAAATATCCATTTGTTTTATAGAATTTGAATTTTTCTCTTGCTAGTGCTGTATGATAAGCCTTCATTCGATTTTCATCTTTTCTCCAATCCACTGAATCTCCTTCATCGGTTGAGTTTACAATACAATAGTAACATGCTTGCTCTTCATGCATGTAGTAATATTGTTTTACATCTTGGAAAGCTGGTTGTCCATTTTCATCTAGCATTTGACTTCCCGTGCTATCTTTCTTAAAATCTTCTACTTCATAAGATTTTCGGTCAAATTCTGTGTTACGGTAGCCAACCATTGGTTGATTACTGTCTAAATGAGAACAGCCTAATTTATGATATTTTCCATCTCCACCGCTTGTATTGATGTAGTATAAAGAATCTGCTGAGATATATTCTTTATTTTTGGTACTTTTTACAATCGCATAATCATTGAAAATTTTAGTTCCTGCTTGAATACCTTGCATAAATGTAATCATACAAACATTGTTTAAAACTTGATCCCATTCTGTATCCGATAAAATCGGCATTTTAAAGTTATAGGTTGTATCTAAGGCTTCAGAATTTTGACTGTAACTTGCAATAGCTTGTGATAAATTGTCTTGTATAGATCTCTTGATTGCCTCTCTTTTATTTTCGGAGAATATAGAACTGTCATCCTCTGGATCATTGGTCGTGCTGATTGCAAAAATCTTATCATCACTCATATTTTCGTAATGTGCTCCATCAGGCTTTACAGCATCACTTGCTTTAATATCACCTAAGTTCTTGGTAAACCAATCTGTAAATTCAAGAGCAGCGTTGTAATATTGATTAGCTGAATCTGGTTCTACATAATATTGATTACTTTGTGGATCGATGTACCAACCTGTTTTATAGGTTCCTTCACCATAGCGTGGTTCTTGCTTTCCATTGATGTATTGTGTACTATAATATGTTTTTTTACTTTTCAAACCAGCAATTGAGTCAATATCTTGTTTTTTGATTTGAACGGTTTTATTCATATTAGACAAACGATCCTGTAACAAGTAATTATTCGTAACTGCAATATTTTGAACAGAAACACTTAAAATACCAATATCACTTTCACTAATCAAACTATTGTTATAGCCTTTATCAGGGAAAACAATAGTCGTTACAGGCAAACGTTTCGTTAATTCTTCGGTTTCATTGATTTTTGGTTTTTCTGCTACCAAATAGCCTGCTTTGGTAATGTAATTTCCATTGATTGTTCCATAGACCACCACATAATTATCCAAAGAAAAATTGACAACCACATCTGTATTGGTGTTTTCTGGTGCATAACGAACCGTATAATAAATATATGGTTTTAGAATATGATTGTATTTTGCATTTTCTTTATTACTATAACGACTAATTACCTCGTCTGTTGATAATGTGCCTTCACTAGATTCGATGGTAAAGCCGTCATTGTCATTGGTCTGCTCATTTAATTGTGTATAATTGTAAGCTGGTGAATAGATATAGTATCCATCATACAAGGTAAAAACGATAGCTGGAATATATGGCTTTAAATAATTATCGGTTGCACCCGGTAAATTCAAATTGGTAGCCAAATTATTCATAAATGTTTGAATCGCTGCCTCGATATCTCTTCTCATAGAATCGGATACAGTTGAGTATTCGTTTTGGTTTGTATTCAATTGAAAAGCGCTGACCGCATCATAAGTTGCATCCTTTAATTTGGTAGAATATAAAGTCTGCACATTTATGGTATCAATTTGTGTTTTGGTGTAAGCACTTAATATTAAAGTAATTGGTAGTAGAATGACAACCAATATAATCGCCATATTTTGTATTTTCATTGTTTCACCTGCTCTTTATAGATTTTTTAGTAAATCGTATCCTTTTGTTTATACTATAAAAAAGAACGCTAACTTAGCGTCCCCCTTTATTGTTAATTTCCATTGCTCATAACAATTCCAGCATGTTGTGCAGAAACTTGATATGAATCATTACCACTAATGGTATAGAAGAAATTTCTTAACATTTGTGATATTGTTTTATTGGTGTTTTTGACACTAACAGAAAAGATATCTCCTTCTTTTAAGGAATAGGTTTTACTTGTAGAGTTTAGTGCTGATTCAATTTGTGAATTATATACAGAGTAATAAATATTCTCACCTATTTTATCTGTTACCGCCCAAGTTGTTTTTTTACCTGGGTTTTCGTCTAAAACTTTAACTTCCATATTCACATCATAGCTGTTACCAGTTGCAGCTAAAGTTTGTATGTATGAATTATAATTATCTTGTGTGATTTTTCCCGTTGAACGAACGTTATCAACAAATTCAACGGTTGCTGTTTGAACTCCCAATTGTGCTATGTCATCGTTTCTTTCAGAAATAGACATCAAAGGGAAAATAAACATCAATATAGCTGCTAAAAAAATGGCTACAATGGTTGTGATTGATTCACCCATTTTATAATCCTCCCATCATTAAAATAAGTTTTATTCTCTTCTGTATCATTGTTCCTGATAAATAATCCACAATTTTGTGTTACCTTTTACAATTTCAATTGATTCATTATCAGAAGATGTTAATTGCTTTCCACTATAACGTTGTTCCAAAAAAGATTCTTTAAATTGTTTTCCTGTTAAGTATTTTTCCAAACCAACACCAGTATATTTCACGCCGTTGATTTTATCTGTTTTTCCACTTACATCTAGGTCCACACGAAGTTTGGTATCAACATCCGCATTTCCTAACCATGGAGCAGATTTATAATCCTTGTTATAGTTTTTTATTTCTTCTTCCAAATTAAAAACGCATTTTTTCTTTCCATCTTTGTCCAAAATGACTACATTAAAATTTTCTTTATAATAACGATATAATGTTGGGATAATAGTTTCTCCAGATACAATTCTCCCATCTGGTAATTTTTTATCTGATAAATACTCATAAAAATTCGTTTTATCAGTCATATAAAATACCTTTTCTGAGGTTTCTTTTGCCTGTGCCATTGCTACTATGGAAACAGTTAGTGCAATTACGAATGCAATAACCGCAAATCCCATCTTTAAAGCATCAACTGCATTATCCATTTACATCATTCCTTGTTGTTTTATTTTGAACTTGATAAATCTGTTATAGTAATGGTATGAACATAACCTTTTTCATTGTTTTCAAAAGCAACATTGTATTGTTTTCCTGCGATTAAAGCTGCACGAATAGCAGTTAAATCAGAAGAAGATGTAGCAGAAGTTTTTCCACCACTTGTTACTTGAATAACTTTTTCTGGTACGTTATCGCCATTTTCACCATATTGGTTATTGTTGTTAATAACAGATGAAATTAAAGCCTTTACTTCAGATCCTTTTTGTTTTCCTTCATATTGTGTAAATCCATTGTTGAACAACTCAATTTCTTGTTGTGAAACCTTTGAAGTTGCTCCTTGGATAGTACCTTGAGCACTGTTATAAATTAACATACCAACTCCTATAATAAGAATAGCGATTAGTACAGCACCCGCTATCATTAGTGCTTTTGTTGCGTTCTCCATCTTTTGATTTCCTCCTTTTAACTTTTGTTTTTTTATAATTTCTTAGATTTTCATCTAAGAAAAAATTATCATAATATTTCAAAATATACTTTAGCCACTCTTTTTGACTTGTTATGATATTCAATTTTAGTACATTTAAAATTTTCCAAATTAAAGTTTTTAACAAATTCAGCAATATTGTTGCT
>CAMCHB010000092.1 GCA_945874585.1 uncultured Clostridium sp.
TACACACTGCATATCGTCGGCAGCGTCAGATGTGTATAAGAGACAGGTGTTAGTATAATTTTAAGTCAGACTTTTTGGAATGAAGATTTAAGTACTGAAGAGAAAATTGAGCTATTAGTAGAAAATTATACCCTAATTCACCATAAATTAAGCAAGAGCAAATAACCAAAAAACAAAGAACCATTGAGATATCAACGGTCCTTTGTTTTTTATCAATAATTTAATTTTGTGTAAATGGTAATACAGCGATATGTCTTGCTCTTTTTACAGCAAGTGTAATTGTTCTTTGATGTTTTGCGCAAGCACCGGTAGCTCTTCTTGGTAAGATTTTACCTTTATCGCTTACAAATTTTCTTAATTGATCACCATTTTTATAATCTAACACCAAGTTCTTGTCACTGCATAGTGGACAAACTTTTTTTCTCATTTTTCTAAATCTTGGGTTATAATCATCATCATTGTTTCTGTTTCTTCTATTATTTTGCTTTTTATCTGCCATTTATTTTCCCCCCCATCTGTTTAGAATGGTAAATCATCATCAGACGCTACTGAAAATTCGGATGATGTTGCATTTGATGCTGTGGTTCCAAATGTATTTTCGAATCCACTATTAGATGATTCTCCATCTCTTTTACTATCTGCAAAATATGCCTCTTCTGCCACAACTTCTGTCACATAATGCTTAACACCATTATCATCATCCCAAGTTCTCGTTTGGATACGACCAATTATAGCAACTTGTTGACCTTTTTTGAAGTATTTGCTACAGAATTCTCCTAATTTACTCCATGCGACAATATTGATAAAATCAGCTTGTCTTTCTTCTCCTTGTCTAACAAATCTACGATTTACAGCTAAACTAAAAGAAGCTACTAGAGTATTATTAGTTTGAGTATATCTTACTTCTGGATCTCTTGTTAAACGACCCATTAAAATAACTTTGTTCATTGACATTCACCTTTCTATAGGTTTATTCTTCTTTTTTAACAACAATGAATTTAATTACTTCATCTGTTATTCTGTAAACTCTTTCTAATTCAGAGATAAAATCAGGTTTTGCTTCGAAATTGAATACAACATAGTAACCTTCTTTGTTTTTCTTGATTTCATAAGCTAATCTTTTTTTGCCTAATTCATCTACTGATTCTACTTTACCATCTTTGTTAATCATATCTGTAAATTTAGCAATTAGTGCCTTATTTGCACCATCTTCTAAATTTGGATTGATAATGATAACACTTTCGTATTTGTTCATTATTCCACCTCCTTTTGGGTTATAACCCATATAGCTTTCTATATGAGTAAGGACTTTGAATTATCCATTTCTCTATAACGTTTCATATTTTATCATATTTTAAAAGTGATTTCAATACATTTTCCAACAAAACCCTGTATTTATAGGATTTTAGTCATGTTTTTTTCTCTTTTGCTTATATATAGAATAAGGTGATCGTTATGTTGCACGCAAAATTCAAATGGGTAACCATTTCCTTTTCGAAACTTGTCATTCCCTTTTTAGTGGTTTGTTTTACCGTTTTGCTCATTGTTTTTTCTGGCAGTAATCTATCTGCCGCTAAAAATGGAATAAACCTTTGGCTCAATTCTGTCCTTCCTTCCCTTTTTCCTTTTTTTATTGCGACAGAATTATTAAGCTATACCCCCATCATATCTTATTTAGGTAGATGTCTTCACCGCTTAATGTATCCCATTTTTCATGTTCCTGGTGAAGGTTCCTTTGCATTATTCATGGGAATTATAAGTGGCTATCCAACGGGTGCCAAAATTGTTTCAAACTTTTACGAAAATGGGATTTGCACACGCCACGAATGCGAAAGATTACTAGCTTTCACCAATAACTCTGGTCCACTTTTTATTGTGGGAACTGTTGGTTCGAGTTTGTTGGGGAATACATCTCTTGGTTTTTTACTGTTATTCACCCATATTTTAGCTTGTTTCAGTGTTGGCCTTATCTTTCGTTTTTGGAAATATCAAAAAAAGGAAAAAGAAACTAGATTTGCTCCCCTCTCTTCTACCGAGCATTTATCAATTCGTAATCTTGGAGAAGTTATGGGAAATAGCATACAAGAAGCCTTTCATACCGTTGTTATGATTGGTGGATTTGTCATTCTTTTTTCTGTGATCAATTCCATGCTTCTTCAATGTCACCTATATGAACTACTGGTGCAAATATCTTCTCCCATTCTTGATTTCTTTTCTATGCCACCAGAATTCTGGCAAGGAATTTATACTGGCATTTTAGAGCTAACCAATGGAGTGCAAGCCATCTGTCAAATTCCTTCTAAATCTCTCCTTCCCTCTCTTGTGTACTGTTCCTTTTTACTTGGTTTTGGAGGTATTTCGGTTTTACTACAGGTTTGGAGCATTCTTGCCAAAAGTCACCTTTCTATCAAACCTTATTTATACGGGAAAATATTACACGGATTTTTAGCCGCTTTCTATACCTATGCTATTCTTCAAGTTTTTCCCTTGTTTCCAATTACTCTTACTCCATAAAAAATAGGAGGATTATTTCTCCCTCCTATCAATAATATACGCACTACCTGGTGTTATTTTGGCCATATGTTTTACTTGCGCTCCTACTTCACCAATTTCCAAAATATTATGAAAGCGCTTTCTATTAACTTCAACGACGCCAATCGAAATAGAAGTCAATGGAAATTGTTCGATTACATTTCTTCGATTGGCAACTTCCAAATACCCTCTTTCTTTATCCAAATCATTAAAATAATTCAAAACTTGTGTATCAAAATTAACAATAATCTCCTTACATATTTCTTCATAATCACACGTTTTGTCTACAATTGCCACGAAGTCATCTCCACCTATGTGACCAACAAAGCTGTTGCTCATACAATTTTTGTGAATTGCCTCTAATATAATCCTAGCAGTAAATTTAATGATTTCATCGCCTTTTAAGAATCCATAAATATCGTTATATGCTTTAAAATTATCTAAATCAAAGTACATAACAGCAAATGTTTCTTTATTCAACAAGCGTTTCTTTAATTCTGCATGAATTTGTACATTTCCTGGTAATCCTGTTAATGGGCTTACCCTACGATTCATATACATCAATCGTACGATATTTTTTATCGTATAATACATCATATCGTTGTCAATTGGACGCTGCAAATAATACTCAACAGATTTTTCAAGAACTTTCATCTTGTGTTCTCTCTCTGTATTAGATGAACACACAATAACAGGTGTAATACTATTATCATCATCACTACGTATTTGGTCACATATTTCTAAAATATCATTTTCAATATTATCTTCATTTATAATAATGACAGATGGTATGCTTTTCAATCCCTCTTCCAATTCATCGCTTCTGAAACTTTTGAATCGATATTCTTTATCTTCTTTAAAAGCTTCTTTTAATACAGCTAACTCACTGTCTTTATTTTCTACTATCATGATTTCTTGTATCATATTTTACTCTCCATTTTTAATGGTTTTTCGTATAAGTATATTCTCCTTCATATACCCCAACAGTTCCTTCTGTGCTATAAGCTTTTACATGAATTTTATTAAGTCCTTCCACTAGTTTTTGATGATATTCCATTGTTTGTGAAGGTTCATACTGTACACTATAATCTTTATCATTAAAGGTGTAATCTATCTTTTGAATATTGCTCTCACATTTTGCGCGAATTAAGAAACTATCCCCATCTACGTAAACCTCTACTTCTGGTTTGACACGACCTTCAAATGTTTCTTCCTTTGTTGCTGTGTTATTGCTTGTGTCAACCGCAATAACTGTCAATTTGTTTTGTCCTTTTAAGATTTCAATTTTAGCTTCAATTTTTGCATTATCGGTTCCGTCTGGTTGCAATTTTTGCTCTTGTTCTTCATTCCAACGATAGGTCACATAAGATAAAGCTGTTTCATCTGTTGCTGTAATTTTTATATAATTTCCTTCAATATTTAATGTTATTTGTGGCTTTGTAATATCTTTTCCTGTTTCAACAGAAAAGTCTTGATGATAATTTCCTGTTTTTCCATTGATATCGGTTACTGTTACATTTAAAGTATTATTTCCTGCTGGTAATTCAATTGATTCCTCTATACTTCTACGATTATTACCACGAATTATTTTACTATCTTGCCCATTCCAGTTGTATTCAATTTTATCAATTGGTTTGGTATGATTGACTCTAATTTTGACATTTTGTCCTTCTTTTTCCATGGTTGCAACTGGTATAGAACCAGCCATGCTCTTTTCATAAGCCGCATTTTTTACTTTCGCATATACACCCTGTCCTACCATAATTATGCCAAACACAACTAATGAAATAGCAAAAAAACAAACAACCTTATGAATTTCCACTGTCTTTGTTTTTTTACTTTTATCAACATACAAAATTTGGTTCACCTAAATCACCTCATATAACATTTTAAATTATACCATAAGCAATTTTTGTTGTAAACATTTTTCGATAGAATATCCTGACCTCCAATCCAGAACAAATAAGAAAAATTAAAAAATTTTTTTGATTTGTTCTCGCCTGATTTGATTTTTTGACTAAAAGGAGAAAATCTTAAAGGGCTAGCGATTGTAGCTTATTATATAATAAAAAAAGAAGGCAATCACCTTCTTTTTT
>CAMCHB010000093.1 GCA_945874585.1 uncultured Clostridium sp.
TAAAGGAGTTCAATGATAGAACTGCAAATCAACCAGGTATGATCATCCCAGTTGTTATTACAGTTTACAAAGATAAATCATTCGAATTTGTTACAAAAGTACCACCAGTAGCAGTTTTAATTAAAAAAGAATTAAAAATTGAGAAAGGTTCAGGAAAACCTAACAAAGATAAGGTAGCAACCATTACTTTGGAGCAAGTAAAGAAAATTGCTGAACAAAAAATGGAAGATTTAAATGCAGCATCTGTAGAATCAGCCATGAGTATGGTAAAAGGAACAGCAAGATCAATGGGTGTTGTTGTAAAAGAATAATTTGTTATTTACTTTTTGTGAAGCAAAAAGAAATAAAATAAATTGGGAGAGGAAACTCGTTTGTACCAAAAGGAGGAAAAAATGAAAAGAGGAAAAAGATATCAAGATGCTCTTAAGCTTGTTGATAAAACAAAAACTTATGAAGCAAGAGAAGCTATTGATTTAATTGAAAAAATGCCAAAACCAAAATTTGATCAATCACTTGAATTACACGTAAAATTAGGTGTTGATTCAAAACATGCTGATCAACAAGTTAGAGGAACAGTAGTACTTCCAAATGGAACTGGTAAAGAAGTAAAAGTTTTAGTTTTTGCTAAAGGTGAAAAACTAAAAGAAGCAGAAGCAGCAGGAGCTGACTTCGTAGGGGGAGAAGAATTGATCCCTAAAATTGAAAAAGAAAACTGGTTTGACTATGACGTTGTTGTTGCAACACCTGATATGATGGGAGTTGTAGGAAGATTAGGTAGAGTCTTAGGACCAAAAGGATTGATGCCTAACCCTAAATCAGGAACTGTTACAATGGACGTAGCAAAAGCTATTGCAGAAATCAAATCTGGTAAAGTTGAGTACAGATTAGACAAAAGCAATATCATCCATTTAGCATTTGGTAAAATGTCTTTTGGAACAGATAAATTAGTAGAAAACTATGAAAAAATTATAGAAGCTATTATCAAAGCAAAACCAGCAGCAGCAAAAGGACAATACATTAAATCTGTTTCTATTTCATCAACAATGGGACCTGGATTATTTATCAATCAAAAATAAAACGATTAAATCGTTTTCATCTATTAGCCAAAGACAGTAGGCATTCATAAGTCCTACCGAGGTATTCAAAAAAAACTTGCATACCTTCTTTGGCATGCAAATTTTTTTGTAATAATAGAGAATAATCCAATTTAAGGAGGTGAATCAAAAGTGGCAAATGAGAAAATAATTGCAAAAAAACAAGAAGAAGTAACAAAATTAGCAGCTAAAATAAAAGATGCAAAATTAGTTATTCTAGCTGATTATAGAGGTATTACAGTACAAGATGTAACAGCTTTAAGAGCTGAATTCAGAAAATCTGAATCAGAATACAGTGTTGTCAAAAATAACATTATCAAAAGAGCATTAGCAGAATGCAAAATTGAAGGTTTAGATGATGTATTAGAAGGACCTACCGCTATCTTAATTGATCAAAACGATTATTTAGCACCTGCTAAAACATTATACAACTATATCAAGAAAAATGATTTTTATAAAATCAAAGGAGCTATCCTTGAAGGAAAGGTAATCAGTGTAGAAGAAATTATTGAACTTGCAAAATTACCATCAAAGGAAGAATTGCTATCAAAACTTGCTGGCAGCTTACTTGGAACAATTTCAAAGTTGGCAGTTGGTTTAGATCAAGTCAGAGCAAAGAAAGAAGAGGCAGAAGCCTAGTCGCATAAAAAATAAAAAGAAAGGAAAGGAAATAAAATGGAAAAAATCGAAAAATTATTAGAAGAAATTGATGCTTTAACTGTAAAAGAGTTAGCAGAATTAGTAAAAGGAATTGAGGAAAAATATGGTGTATCTGCTGTTGCAGCTGCTGCACCTGCTGCAGGAGGAGCTGCTGGAGCTGAAGAAAAATCAGACTTCAACATCTTATTAAAAGAAGTTGGCGGAAACAAAATCGCTGTTATTAAAGCTGTAAGAGATGTTACAGGTTTAGGATTAAAAGAAGCTAAGGAAATGGTTGATGGAGCTCCTAAAGTTATCAAAGAAAAGGTTGCTAAAGCAGAAGCTGAAGAAATCAAAGCTAAATTTGTTGAAGCTGGAGCAGTTGTTGAATTACAATAATTATTCAATTCGTAATTTAAAAAGCAAAATAAAAGATCTTACTTTTCGTAAGACCTTTTATTTTTTTTGCTATTTTTTTAATGCAATATCTTCTTGAGAAGAAACTTTGGAATGCTCTTTCTTATTCTTTTCTTCTTGCTCTTTTTTCAAATTATCTTTGGCAACTGTCATCAATAGTTTAATACGATTGGTTTGGTTAGCTTCACTAGCACCTGGATCATAATCTACAGGGGCAATATTAGCATTTGGGAACATACTTCGAATAGACTTAATAACACCCTTACCCACAACATGATTTGGTAGACAAGCAAAAGGCTGTACACAGATAATGTTTGGAATGCCATTTTCAATATATTCAATCATTTCAGCTGTTAAAAACCATCCTTCGCCTGTTTGATTACCGATGGATAAAACATCTTTTACTTTGTCTTCTAAGTGCCAAATATCACATGGTAATAAATAATCTTTTTTAGAGTTTTTTAAAGCAATTACAACGTCTTTTTCCAAGATATCAACTAATTTGATTGCCATCTTAGAAATTTTTGCTTTTGTTTTAGATACCTTTAATAAGGAATTAAAAGTAATTTTATGGGTTAGCATGAATTTAACGAATCCCATAAAGTCTGGAAGGATAACTTCAGCTCCTTCTTCTTCTAATTTGTCTGCTACAAAATTATTGCCATATGGGTGATATTTAATAAGTACTTCGCCGACAATTCCTACTTTTGGTTTGACAACAGAAGTATCTAATTCAATTTTTTCAAAGTCGTTTACCATATCATAAATGCTTTGTTTAAATTGTTTATTGGTTGATTTTCGAACCAATCCTTTACATTTTTCAAGCCATTGTTCATATAATTTTTGAGTTTCACCCTTATTTTTTTCATAGGCTCTGTTTTTAGTTAGCATTTTTTGTAATAAATCACCATATACCACAGCACGAATTAGTTTTTCAATAAGAGAAAGGGTTAGTTTAAAACCTGGCATTTTTTCCATACCAACAATATTGAAGGAAATAACAGGAACATTGGCATAACCAGCATCTTTTAAGGCTTTACGAATAAAACCGATATAATTGGTAGCACGGCATCCACCACCTGTTTGTGACATGATTAGGGCTGTTTTATTTGTATCATATTTACCAGACTCTAAGGCTTCTATCATTTGACCTGTTGTCAAAATAGAAGGATAACAAGCATCATTGTTGACGTATTTTAATCCTGTTTCAACAGTATGAGGTGTACATTCACGAAGTAATTCGACATGATAGCCTTCTGATTGAACACCAGCTTCTAGTAATTCAAAATGAATAGGAGCCATCATAGGCATTAAAATCGTATAAGTATCACGCATTTCCTTCGTAAAGATTACTTTTTGTTGTTCATAATCTCCAGTTCCACATGAAGTACAAGATTTTTGTTGATCTCTTTTATTCATGCTAGCTAATAAAGAACGAATACGGATACGAACAGCACCTAAATTGTTAACTTCATCAATTTTAATTAAGGTATACATTTTATCATAGCTTGATAAAATTTCTTCCACTTGATCAGTTGTAACAGCATCTACTCCACAACCAAAGGAATTTAATTGTACCAATTCTAAATTATCGTGCTTTCCAACAAAATCAGCTGCTGCATACAAACGTGCATGATACATCCATTGATCAACAACACGTAATGGCCTTTTGGCTTTGGTTAAATGAGCCACACTGTCTTCAGAAAGAACACATAAGCCTAATGAATTGATAAGGGTGTCAATACCATGATTGATTTCAGGATCAACATGATATGGCCTTCCAGAAAGCACAATTCCTTTTAGATGATGTTCTTGCATATAAGCAAGGGTTTCTTCGCCTTTTTTATGTACGTCATCACGATAGTGTTGATGTTCAGTTTCTGCTTTTTGAGCAGCTTCTTCCAATTCCTTTTTGGTAAATCCGTATTTTTTAAATTCATCTAATTCTAATATTCTTTTTACCAATCGTTTTGGATTTAAAGGTAAAAATGGATTTAAAAAATGAATTTCTGGATTTTTTAGTTCTTCTATATTATTTTTTAATACCTCAGAATAAGATATAACGATTGGACAATTATAATGATTGTCGGCTTCTTTATATTCTTTACGTGAATAAGGAATACAAGGGTAAAAGATGGTTTTAACCCCTTTTTCAATTAAGCTTATGACATGGCCATGAGAAAGTTTTGCTGGATAGCAAACAGATTCAGATGGCATAGATTCCATTCCTTTTTCATAAGTTTTTCGTGTGCTTTTTTCAGATAAAACAACACGGAATCCTAAGTTTGTAAAGAAGGTAAACCAAAATGGATAATCTTCATACATATTTAATACTCTTGGAATACCAATTACACCACGTTTAGCTTTGCTTTCTTCTAAAGGTTTGTAATGAAATAATCTTTCATATTTATATTTATATAGATTTGGTAGGTCTTTATGCTGTCTCTTATACACATCTCCGAGCCCACGAGACCGA
>CAMCHB010000094.1 GCA_945874585.1 uncultured Clostridium sp.
CAGCTACTATATCATATTTATCAAAATTTTAAAAATTTAATTGTTAACTCTTGAAACCAAATGATAGTAGCATATGTCAATAAGATTTGAAAAAGAGTCCTTGACTTTTTTTCAAAAAATGCTTATAATAAGCTAAGCCTGAAAGAAAGAGGGCTCTTTTTTATGGCCTTTTTTCAGGAAAAGAGAAGAAAGGAAGGAGAAAATTGGAAAAAAAAGAAAACATTTTAGGATGTGAAAAAATTTCAAAATTGATGATGAAATTTTCTATACCTTGCATTATTTCTATGCTCGTTAATTCCCTTTATAATATTGTGGATCAAATCTTCATAGGATGGGGCGTAGGTTATTTAGGAAATGGAGCAACCAATGTCGTATTCCCAATTTCTATAGTTTGCTTGGCTTTTGCTTTAATGTTTGGGGATGGTGCTTCTAGTTTTTTAAGTCTAAAATTAGGACAAAAGCGAAAAGAAGAAGCTGCTAAAGGTGTGGCAAATGGTGTTTTGTTATCTGCTATTCTATCTATTGTATTGTGTATAATAGGACTTGTATTCTTACCAAATTTAATACAAATATTTGGATGTACGGACAATCTAAAACAATATGCCTTGGAATATGGTTATGTAACAGTAATTGGTATTCCATTTTTTATGGTTGGTACAACTTTAAATTCAATTATAAGAGCAGATGGATCACCTAAATATGCTATGACATCTATGCTAACCGGTGCTATTTTAAATATTATTTTGGATCCCATCTTTATTTTTGCATTGCACATGGGAGTAGAAGGAGCTGCTATTGCAACTGTTATTAGTCAAATTATAACCTTTATTTTAAATGTAAGTTACATGAAGAAATTTAAATCTATTGAGGTACATAAGGATAATTTGAAATTAGAAGGCAGTGTCATAAAAAAAGTTGTATCACTTGGTATTAGTAGTTTTATTACACAAATGAACCTTGTTATTATTATGGCTGTATCTAACAATTTATTAGGTAAATATGGTGCAGAATCTGAATATGGTTCTGAGATTCCAATTACCGTATTAGGAATTGTTATGAAGATAAATCAGATCTTGATGTCTATTGTAATTGGTATTGCAGCAGGTGCACAACCAATTATTGGTTACAATTATGGAGCTGGACAATTTGATCGTGTAAAGAAAACTTTAAAAACCGTATTAGGATGCAGTGTTGTAATTAGTACAATAGCCTTTATTCTATTCCAGACCATTCCAGATAAACTAATTAGTATTTTCGGAAATGGTGACGAAAAATATATGGATTTTGCTTGTCTAGCATTTCGTACTTTCTTATTGCTTTGTATTTGCAATGGAGTACAGATACCATCAAGTATTTTCTTTCAAGCAATTGGAAAAAGCTCTATCAGTGCAGTTCTATCTTTATCAAGACAGATTATTTTATCTATTCCAGCTATGATTATATTGAGCAGTATTTATGGCGTAGTAGGAGTATTGTATGCAGGACCTGTTGCAGATGGTATTGCCTTTTTACTTGTTCTTGTATTCTTAACCAGAGAAATAAAGCAAATGAAACAGCAAAAAACAGTTGTCAACAATGTTGCACCAAAGCAAGAAAAACAAGAATCAACGACAGCGCAACCAGTTGTTATTACAATTGCAAGAGAGTTTGGCTCTGGTGGACGTATCATAGGAAAGAAAATAGCCGACCAATTAGGAATTCCTTTGTATGATAAAGAATTGATTGCTGAGGTAGCACAGGATTCAGGATTATCTGAGGAATATATTGAAAAACATGAACAAAAGCGTGGCATATTGGCTAATTTAAATAGTGGTTATTATGCAGGTTTAAACAATGCAGATGACTTATTCTTAAAAGAAACGGAAACCATCAAAAAGGTAGCACAGAAATCTTGTGTTATTATTGGTCGTTGTGCTAACTTTATTTTGCAAGATCAAGCACATGTTATCCGTGTTTTTGTTCAAGGCAGTTTACCAAATCGTATCAAAAGGGCAACTGAAGTGTATGGTCTTAAAAAGGATACGGCAGAAAAAGAAATATGCAAAATTGATAAACTAAGAGCAAATCATTGCAAACATTACACAGATGGTGCATGGAGCGATTCTAATTATTATGATATATGTATCAATAGTGATGCATTAGGATTAGAAAAAACAGCTGACCTTATTTGTGAAATGGCAAAAGAAGAAGTAAAAGCATGTTAAATGATAAAATAAAAAAATACAGTAGACACATTTTAGTGTCTGCTGTATTTTTTTAATAAGCATCTTTTATTTCATCCATTAAAGTAACATGAATCATACTGCCTACTTCAGTTGAAGTTCCACTGGTTGGAGTTTGAGAAATTACTTTTCCAGAGCCTTCGATACTGATATTCAAATTTTTAGATTTTAAAGCATTAATGGCTTGAGATGATGTTAATCCTTTTAAATCTGGAACCGTTGTAGAAGAATGTTCGGTTTGTTCTTCATCGTATAAATAGATTTGAGAACCAGAAATTAAAGATACACCACTCTTTGGTACTTGATCTTGTACAATGGCTTCAGAAGCTTGTTTACTGGTATGAGAAGAAACATAAAATCCAGCGTTTTTAAGGATTTTTTCGGCCTCTTCCATGGTTTTACCTTTTACATCCGGTAGAATGGTTGTGGCATAATCTGAATCATTACT
The DNA here is from genome assembly GCA_945874585.1 of uncultured Clostridium sp. Classification (GTDB taxonomy): domain Bacteria; phylum Bacillota; class Clostridia; order TANB77; family CAG-508; genus CAMCHB01. The sequence goes on from CAMCHB010000094.1 coordinate 2,671, forward strand.
GTTAGAAGTTGTTGCCGTATTAGAAGAAGGAATACCTAAATATGGTAAAGCTTCAGATAAGATTTGTCGTACAACAGGACCTGCTGTTTCGCCACCTTGATATTTTTTACCTTGTGGTTTGTATAGGGTAACCAAAACAACCAATTGTGGATTTTCAACAGGTGAAATCGCAATGAAAGAAGAAGTATATCCATCATCTTTTTTGCTATAGGTTGGTTCAGAAGTACCACTTTTTCCACCAACAGAATAGCCATCTAATTTTGCATAACGACCAGTTCCATCCTGAACAACGGAATACATTAAATCTTTTATTTTATCGGAAGTTGTTTTAGAAACGACCTCACGAACTTTTTGTGGTTCAATATTGGTAATAACTCCAGTATCAGAGTTAACAACTTGCTTTACAACTCTTGGTTTCATTAAGACACCATCATTGGCAATAGCTGAAACAGCTGTGATTAGTTGAAGTGGCGTAATCGTAAATCTTTGCCCAAAAGACATGGTTGCCAAATCAACAGGGCCAACATCATCTTCGTTATAGAAAATACTATTGGTTTCTCCGGCTGTATCAATTCCTGTTTTATCAAATAATCCAAATGCTTTATAGTATTGATAAAGCGTTCTAGTACCAATGCGTGCACCTAATTGCATGAAAGCTGGGTTACAAGAATGTTCTAAGGCTTCACGAAGGGTTTGATAACCATGTGGATTATAATAACGCCAGCATTTAATGGCTGTATCATAAATTTGTTCTGTTCCTGAACAATAGAAATCGTTTTTGGTATCAGTGCTTACTTTTCCTTCTTCTAGACCAATGGCTGCTGTAATAATTTTAAAAGTTGAACCAGGTTCATAGCCATTGCTTACGGCAACGTTTTTACGCATTTCTTCCAAAAAGTGATTGCGATCTTCTTGAGAAGTAAGCGCATTATAAGCTGTTCTTTGGCTAGTGGTGTATGGCTCAGAAGGTGTATTTAAATTATAATCTGGATAAGTAGCCATTGCTTTAATATCACCAGTAGAAGGTTCTATGATAATAACATTTCCACCACGTGAACATTGATTTTCTTCTACTGCCTGTTTTAAATATTTTTCAGCAATAGATTGCAAATTATAATCAATGGTTAAAACAATATCACTACCATTTTCGGCTGGAATATATTGTTCATTATCATTTGGAATTTCTTGTGATTTACTTCCTTTTAAAGAAACAATACGACCAGGCGTTCCTGTTAAAACAGAGTTCCATTTGTATTCGATACCAGAAAGACCTCGGTTATCATTGCTACAAAAACCAATTAAATTGGAAGCCAGGTTATTATAAGGATAATAACGTTTCGAATCTTCATCAATATTGATACCTTTGGTAATTTTATTATCATTCATCCAAGTTTTCAAAGATTCAATTTGATCGTGTTCGACTTTGCGGGCTATTGTCTGAAAGGCAGAGGTGCTATTAACCTTGTCTAAGACAGTATTGTAATCCAGGCTTAAAATATCACTAAGTGCTTTGGCAACTTTTTCTTTGTTTTTTGCTTTGATGTAGGTAGGGTTAATCGAAACGGTATCCACACCAGCACTTACGGCTAATGGCTTTCCAGTGGAATCATAAATCGTACCACGGTTAGGACTAATGACTTGATTGATGGTTTGCTGATTATATGCCATCATTTTATAGGAATCTCCATCGATAAACTGGATCCAGAAAATACGAATGGCAAGTAAAAATAGTAATAAAACAATGCAACCAGCACAAATCAAAACTTTTTTTGAAATACTTTTGTGCAGACTTTTTTCTGCTTCTTTTACTTTATAATTTTTTCTTTTTGTACTCATACGGCTCCTTATTTTTATAAAAATCTAATTGCTGTCTCTTATACACATCTGACGCTGCCGACGAT
>CAMCHB010000095.1 GCA_945874585.1 uncultured Clostridium sp.
GTACGTATTTAAGTAAGGTAGGAAACAAGATTGTTACAGTCAAAAATGTAGTACAAAAAATGAAACCAATTGCAATCGGAATAGCGGTTGTTGTTCTTGTCATTTTATTGCTTATTCATATCCATACTTTTTCAGAAGGAGTTCGTGCAAGTGGTATTGGTTTATTGGCTTCTGGACTTTGCATGATAGTAGCTCAATGGATTTTGAAAGCGAAAGTTAATATTGACCAGATTTTAATTTTGAATGAAGCATTTTCAAATGTCTTTAAAAATACCCTTTATGATATTTTGGCCAATTTGCAAACAATTGCGATTGGATCTATCATTGTGGGAATGGTTGTCATCTTATTGGCAAATTGTGTACATATTATGAAACAAGAGAAAAATTAGTAAATAAGGGGAGAAAAGATGGAAGAATTGGATTTAAAAGAATTATTCAGTATTTTTTGGAAAAAGAAAATATGGTTGGTTATGATAACCATCGTATTCATGATTTTGGGTGCTGCTTATTCTTATTTTTTGGTAAAACCTGATTATAAAGCGTCAACTACATTGGTGCTTGCCAAAACCAATGGAAAAGAAACAGATGATATGCAAAGCGGAAATTCGATTACACAGACAGATGTTACCTTAAACCAAAAATTGGTTTCTACTTACAGTGAGGTTGTGAAAAGCAAAACTGTTATTCGTGAGGTTATGAAAAATTTGAAAATTGATGATTTAGATGAGGAAGCTTTACGAAAAGAGGTAACAGTTACTTCTGTCAAGGATACAGAAGTGATTCAGATTAGTGTAACAAATGAAAATCCTGATTATGCTGCTAAAATTGCAAATGAAATTGCCAATGTATTTACCAAAAAAGTAGGGGATATTTACAATATTAACAATGTGTATATTCTAGATGTGGCAGAGATTCCGAATGAACCATATAATATCAATCATATCAAAGATATTGCTATTTTTGCTTTTGTTGGTATTGTGGTAGCTTGCGGTTATATTTTGATTGATAATATGTTAGATAACACAATTAAGACAAATGCTGATGTTGAAAAAATTGGTTTAACAGTTTTAGCAGAAATACCTTGTTACGATTTTGATGAAAGGGTAAGAGGTGGAAAATAATGAGAAAAGAATTGATTGCATATCGTGATCCAAAGTCTCCTACAAGTGAAGTTTTTAGAACATTAAGAACAAATATTCAATTTATGAATAATCGAAATTTACATTCCCTAGTGGTAACCAGTACATTACCGGGAGAGGGAAAAAGTTTTATTTCTTCCAATTTGGCAATTACATTTGCTCAAACAGGAAAAAGAACCATTATCATTGATGCTGATATGAGAAAAGGTAGAATATACAATGCTTTTGGCGTTAGTCAAATTCCTGGTTTGTCTAATTATTTATCTGGAATTGACGAAAACGGTTCTACTAGTGATAAGAAAATTACAGGTTTTATTCAAGAGACTTCTATTGAAAATTTGTATGTTATTTCAGCTGGCAATGTTCCACCAAACCCAGCCGAGCTATTGGTATCTGATCGTATGATGGATGGATTGGATTTTCTAAAAACACTTTTTGACATTATTATTTTTGATACACCACCAAGTTTATTGGTAACAGATTCTGCTATTTTGTCTCGTTTAGTGGATACAACTATTATTGTAACAGAGCATAACAAAACAAAAAATGAAGATTTGGCAAAAGTAAAAAAGGATATTGAAAATGTAGGCGGAAAAATTGGAGGAGTTGTTATTAACAAAATTCCGGTATCTGTTAAAAAATACAATGAAGCTTATTATTATAGTAAGACTTCTTTAAAATCAAATGAAATCAAAAAGGCGAAGAGAATTGATGAAATTGAACAGATTGTAAAAGCCGAAAAAGAGAGAAGCGAGAGGGAACAGTTAGCTAAACAAAAAGCTGAGGCTGATGCCAAAAGAATGCAGGAAGCTGGCGGCGGAATGCATGATATGTCCCCACGTACAGAAGAAATTCTAAAGCAAATTAAGGAATATAACAAAAATGGATAGAGGGGTGAATTGGCATGATTGATATGCATGCACATTTTTTACCTGAAATAGATGATGGAGCTAAAAATGTGGCAGACACATTTCAAATGATTCAAGAGGCACAAGAAGTTGGTTTTACAGGACTGGTTTCTACCTCTCATTACATCAAAGATACTTATTTTACAACCCAGTATGAAAGAAGTCAGATTTTGACGGCCTTGCGTCATATATTAGAAGAAAAAAATAGTTCGATTACATTGTACAATGGGGCAGAAATTTATATTGATGAGGACATGCTAGAGGGGATTGAAAATGGCATTATTCCTAAGATAAATCATTCTCGTTATGTGCTAATGGAATGGCCTATGCGTCAAAAGATGTTAGCAACAGGTGATTTGATTACACAATTATTGGATCATGATTTGATTCCTATTATTGCACATCCTGAAAGATACGAATATGTACAAAATAACATCAATTGTTTGCAAGAGTATTTAGACAAAGGTGTGCTATTTCAGTCTAATTATTCCAGCATTATTGGTGGATATGGTATTTTAGCGAAAAAGACCGTTATAAAATTGTTGCAAAATGGTATGGTACACTGTTTAGGAACAGATTGTCATAGACCAAATAGTGTTTACAAACAGATGGATAAAATTTTAAAACAGCTATCCAAAGTGATATCGGATAAAGAGATCGAATTATTAACAACCGTGAATCCAATGAAAATTTTAAATAATCAAAGTTTGGATTAAAAGAAAATTTCAAAAAAATAAAAAAGAACCCTCATGGTTAAACTATTGTTTAACTATGGGGGCTTTTTGGAATATAAATCAGTTGACAAAAACGGTTTTGTAATTTACATAGACGGCAAAGCCCGGTTTGGAACCAGCTGGCTTTCGTACGTATTTAACATAAGTATAATCGACTGGAATATTGGATGAGTGTTTCGCTTTGCTGTTTTGGGCAGCTAATTTCGCACATTGCAAAATGGTATTAAAATCTACTTCTCGTCCTTCTGTTTTTAGAATGACATGACTGCCATGAATTTTCTGTGTGTGAAACCATAGATCTTCTTTGTTGGCACTTCTGGTTAGACTATCATTTTGCTTATTGTTTTTCCCAACATAGACGGTAAAGCCATTGATAATATATTTTTTTGGCATACTTTTGGGTGATTGATGATTGGTATTTTTATTTCCCTCTGATACAGGAAGGGCATAAAATTCATCATGAACTTTTTTGAGCAAAGAAAATTCCTGGCAATTTTTAATGTAGTCCACTAAGCCTTCCATGTATTCCAATTCTTGTATGGTATCTTCCTTTTGTTTTTGGATAATTGCCAAACCATTGCGACATTTGTTGTATTTTTTGTAATAACGATCTACATTTTGACTAGGAGATAAGGAACTGTCTAGTGGAATTTCAACGTTTTCATTGTTGTAATAATTGAAAACAGTGATGTGATCGGTTTTGTGTTTTATTTGATACAAATTGGAAGTCAAAAGTTCACCATAAAGCTTGTAGGTATCCATATGAGAACACTCTTTGATTTTTTTATCGATATTAACCAAGCGGCGGTTGTATTTTTCTAGAATACCAAGAATGCTTTTTAGTAGTTTGTTTCGATAAGTGATAAGTAAAGTTTCTTCTTCTTGTTGATGATAATATTCGTCTAAAAACTGGTTGACAGCTAAAGAATTGAAATTGCCAGATTGATCAAGGGCTAGATAATAGCCTTTTGGCTGACCCAATACACAGTTTACCTGAGAATTTTCTATGTGGGTCAGTAATTCTTTTAGATAATGATATAGTTTTTGAAGTTCATCTGTTTTTTGCGTATCTAGTGAAATAGACAAATTTCGACATAGGTTTTGAATCTCTGGACGACTAATACCGATAAAATGGGTAGAGAAAAATTGATCCAGAGGGGCAGAGGAATCAGATTCCCAAATGGCCATAAAACTTTCAAAATTCGGAAGTGATAGAAAGCTGTGTTTTGTGTTTTCGGGTAGTGTATATGGCCTAACAGGAAGTAGTTCTCTGGTTTTGGTTACAACATGTTTTAGACAATCTAAAATAGTACCACTTTCGTTAACGAGAAGAACATTACTGAATTGTCCCATGATTTCAATGATAAGTTTTTTGACAATTTTATCTTTCATTTCATTATAGGTTTCCCAGGTTATTTCAATCACTCTTTCCAAATCAAAGTTTTGAATGGATAACATTTTGGCACCATTTAAATGTTTGCGTAGAAACATACAAAAATTAGGGGCCGTGATTGGGTTTTCTTTTTCATATTTGGTTAAGTGTGTGCGGGCATAATTCCCATTTGTACAAATGAGCAATTGATAACGTTTTTTATTGCCATACAAATCTAGGATAATATCTTGTGGACTTGGTTGGTAGATTTTATTGATTTTACAACCAATGATATTTTGTTGAAGTTCGGTACAAATACTTTTTGTGATAAGACCATCAAAAGCCATAATTGCCTCCT
>CAMCHB010000096.1 GCA_945874585.1 uncultured Clostridium sp.
GATCAGCCTCGGTCTCGTGGGCTCGGAGATGTGTATAAGAGACAGGACCAGATGGAAAGCTGTAGCCAGATTCATCAATTAAGCGATAACCTTCTGGTCGATTACGATGCACACCATATTTTAAAACTACATTCAATCCTGTGACAAAGATCAAATTTAAAAGCATCCAAAAATTTATTTTTTTATTTCGACAAATTACCATGGCTAATATGGTAATGAGCAAAATGGGAACTGCATTTCCCAAATTTGTTATCACTTTCATCAAAAATGTTAATGTATCATTACGCAGAAATACAACCGCAAATTGATAAATGATAACATCCATATGCAAAATTTGATCTTCAAATACATCTTCTAATATTGCAAAAAAGATACCAATTGCTACCAATGCAATAATCCATCTTTTTTGTTTTGTCATCAAATTTTTTATTTGTTCCATTTGTTTTTTTCCATCCTTTTGTTCTTTTGATTTTTTTATTATACTCTATTTACCTTGAAAAAAAAAGAGCTCTTTTATGAAATTTTTCTTAATTCTTTATGTATTCATTCTGAGGCTTTTCGGAAACAATTTCATAACGAAGCAATCGAATTTGATTGGCTATCCTATGTGGCTGAAGATCCATTGCTTTGGTCAAATCTGTGCTTAAATATTTTTTATTATCATCCACAAACACCGTCACAAGAGGATGTTTTGATGTTTCATTAGCTAAAACTGCTCCTAAAAAATTAGCCCCTGATGAAATACCTACGCCAATACCGAGTTCTTTGGCTATTTTTCGTGCCATTTGAATGGCATCTTCATCTGAAATTAAATAAATTTGATCAATTGCATTTCGATCTACTAAGTCTGGAATAAAATCATCACCTATTCCTTCAATTTTATGAGGTCCTAGTATTTGTCCCTTAGCAATCAAAGGCATACTCTCTGGTTCTATCGCAATGATTTTAGCATCATCATAAACTTTTCGAATTTTTTTGCCTGTTCCCATTAGAGTTCCACCGGTACCAATCCCTGAAACAAAGCCTCCTATTTCAGTTGGAATTTGTTTTACAATTTCTTCTCCTGTCGTTTCATAATGTGCCATAATATTATCCCAATTAGCAAATTGATTAACCAAAAACGCTTGCTGTTCTTCTGCCCATTTTTTTGCTTCTGCTACACATTTTTTAAAGCCACCTTCTTCTTTGGAAATCAAGGTAATATTGGCTCCAAAGCTCTCCATCAATTTTACTCTTTCTTGGCTTGCCCAGTCTGGCATAAAAATATGCACTGGATGATGATAATAAGCTCCTAAAGCAGCTAAGGATATCCCTGTATTTCCGCTGGTTGCCTCCACAATTGGCATCCCTTCTTTTAATTTTCCTTCTTTTTTTGCCTTGGTTAAAATATAGTAAGCTACTCTATCTTTAATACTTCCTGTCAAATTATAATATTCTAATTTTGCATAAATAAATTGTTCCTGTTGTCGATATTCGTAAAAAATTTGAATCATCGGTGTGTTTCCAATTATTTTTCCTATCATATAATCACCTCTTAATGTTTTATTATATGATTCGCATTATTTTTTGCTGCCTATTACAGAAAGAAAGACCTTCTCTAAATTAGAGAAGGCCTTCTTGTTGCTCGTTTATTATTTCCCCTTATTCAATTTTATTTTTCCCAAGGTTCCAAATTCCAAATCTTCTTCGCATATTCACTGATTGTGCGATCCGAAGAAAACTTGCCGGAATGTGCTGTGTTTTTGAAACATTTTCTGGTGTAATATTCTAAATCACCCGTTTTTTGTTCCATTGCATAATCCATATTAGCTCTCAGGAAAGTATGAATATACGATCTTAAATCATACATCACAAAGTATTTATCGTGATAAGTTAAAGCATTAACGAAATCCCAATAAGTTCTTCTCAAACAGCTTTCGTCCTTGAAATAATCCAACAGATTTTCTAAATCTTTATTGGCATCCAGGAAAATTCGCTGATTGTACATTGGTTGAATTCGTTTCATTTCTTCGATGGTAGAACCGAAAATATAATTGTTCTTACTACCACCTTCTTCAAAAATTTCAATGTTGGCTCCATCCAAAGTCCCAATCGTAGGTGCACCATTCATCATGAACTTCATATTGCTGGTACCAGAAGCTTCTGTTCCAGCTGTACTAATTTGTTCTGAGAAATCGGCCCCTGCATAAACCTTTTCACCATAGCTAACATTAAAGTTGGTAAGAAAAACAACCTGCATTTTATCCTTTACTTCTGGATCGTTGTTTACCAAATCTTGCAGATCTTTGATCATACTAATGATTTGCTTTGCCATATGATACTCTGATGCTGCTTTCCCACCAATGATAAAGGTCGTTTTATAAAAGTCCTTTAAGTTTCCTTTTTTAATCTGATCGTAGATATAGATAATCCGCAAAGCGTTCATTAGCTGACGCTTGTATTCGTGAATTCTTTTTACCTGACAATCAAAAATGGAATTAACATCGATGGAAATGCCTTCTTTTTTCAGAATATACTTTGCCAATGCACGCTTTGCAATCCGCTTAATACCAGCATATTCTCGCAAAACAGTAGCATCGTTTTTGTACTTTTCCAAACCCTCTAAAAGCTCTAAATTGGTAGTCCATTGTGTTCCAACGTACTTATCTAAAAAGGCTGCTAAAGGTTCATTGGAAAGCTTCAGCCATCTTCTTGGTGTAACACCATTGGTAACATTCTCAAATTTTTCAGGATACAATACATACCATTTATGCAAAGTTTCCTTTTTAATAATTTCAGAATGAACAGCTGCTACCCCATTGATTTTATGGCTGACATAGCAAGCAATTCTTCCCATATAGACCTGATACATGTCAAACATTTCGTATTCATGTACTTTCGCCCAATTGGTATCTCGGCATGGGTGACCATCTCGTTCCAGGATATTAAATTCATCCTTTTTCTGAAGTTCATCAATCAATCTCTGATTGATTTCTTCAATGATTTTATAGATGTCTGGTAATAATTCTGCCAGCATACTGCGTGGCCATTTTTCCAGTGCCTCTGCCATGATTGTATGATTGGTATAATTGAAGCATTTGGCTGCTTTTTTAAAAGCCTGATCAAAGGAATATCCATTTTCTTTCAACAGACGAATGTATTCCAAGCATCCCATAACGGGGTGTGTATCATTCATCTGAAAAGCATAATACTTTTCGAGTTGGTCGAGTGTTTCATGTTTTGAAAGATGGATCTGGAACAGTCTTTGTAAAGTTGCACTTACAAAAAAGTATTCTTGCCGAATCCGCAATTTTTTGCCTTCTTCAGTAGAATCTTTCGGATACAAATAGTCTGAAATTTGTGCTGCATTTTCATTGGTTAAACCTTCCAACGCTTCGGCTTTCCATAAAGTTAATGGAAAAGCAAAACTTTGAAATTCTGCCTGATTAGCATTATAGCCAACAATTGGCAACACGTAAGGAACAGCTTTTACCTGTGTATCTGCAAATTTTACAATCACAGCGTCCTGTTCTCTTCTTTCAAACCACGGTTCTCCTTTGCTTGTCCAATCATCTGGTTTTTCTACCTGATTGTTTTCAAAAAATGTTTGGTTAAATAAACCATATTTGTAATACAATCCTACCCCATACACAGCATATCCTTGTGTTGCTGCTGACTCAATAAAGCATGCCGCTAAGCGACCTAAGCCACCATTTCCAAGGGCTGTATCTTCTACATCTTCCAGCACATGAATGTCGATACCTTCTTCTTCGAAAATTTCCTCTGTTGCCTTTTTAATGCCAACATTAGCCAGCATATCTAAGACAATTCGGCCGATCAAGAATTCTATCGAAAAATAGATGGCAATCCGTTTTTCTGAAAAAGCATGCATTCCATATTGGAACTGTTTTGGCAATATTTCCTTTTTGATTACTTCTGCAATAACTGCATTCAATTCATCTGGATTTAGCTTTGCTAAAGGCTTTTGATAAAGTCTTTCTGCACTTTGCTGATACTGCCGTTGTAATACTTCTTTCTCGATCTGGTAATTTTTACTCATACCTAACACTCCTTCAAAAAAATTTTAATACACAAATTCACTCTATCAAAACTTTCTGATTATTGCTAGTTTGTTCAAAACCTCCTTTGAGAAATAATAAACACAAATTGATGTAAAATGATTTAATCAATTCATTTTACTTCTGTAAACTTTGTGCACCTGCATTATACCATGCTCTAGGCCAGATTGCAATTATTTTGTCGAATTATGTGGAATTATGGAGAATTATTAGGGGGATTAAGAATCCAAAAAAAGAGTCATGTTCTATGAACACAACTCTATCAAATTAAATTTATTTTTTTCTTTGTACATATTCATTTGCAATTTTTCTTACTTCATTCATTTTTTCTATGGTATCTTTTTCTTTAAAATTAAATCTATCTAAAAT
>CAMCHB010000097.1 GCA_945874585.1 uncultured Clostridium sp.
CTTTGTTTGTCTTCTATTTTATCATACTTGTCCACTTTTTTAGTATATATCCAAAGTTTTGCGCAATGTGCCAGAAGACCAGGCAGTACCGTTGTTCTACTCACAGCATATACAAGACGGGAAAGTTGTATTTCCTATTGGCAAAGAACACGAGTATATCGTTACTAATCAGGCAAGTCTGTTGCAACCGAATGCAAATTATCTCTTTGTAAAAAGATTTACGGCTAAAGAAGAACATCGGCGGTTACAGTGTGGTGTATATCTTGCAAGGAAATACCCTGACTATTCGAAAATCAGCACTCAAAACAAAATTAATTTCATTGGCGGTCTAAAAGAACTATCGGAATGCATTGTTTATGGGCTATATGTATTATTTAATTCAACCCTTTATGATTGTTACTATAGAATCCTAAACGGTTCAACTCAAGTCAATTCGACAGAGATCAATTCTATGCCTGTACCGCCTTTGGAAAGCATAGAGCAAATGGGCAAAGCGCTGATTAAATCTCGTGATATGACAGAAGCGAGATGTGACCAAATTTTAAGGAGTTTCATTTATGAGCAAAATCGAGGAAGCAAGAGAGATACTGAAAGAATTGCAAGTGCCAGCTAAGCAGCAGGCGGATTTGTGCTGTTATGTTCTTTTGGCTATGGCAGATATAAAAGAAGATGATGAATGGTCGAGTGCCGTAAATGGTTGGATTCGCATTCACGATGTTATAGCGTATACGAAGGAAAACTATGGCGTTGCCTATGCGGAAAATAGCCGAGAGACTTTTCGAAAGCAAGCTATGCACCATTTTAGGAATGCTGCGTTTATTGAGGATAATGGAAAAGCGACCAATAGCCCGAACTATCGCTATCGTCTGACTGATGAAATGCTCTCGCTTATTCGCTGTTTTGGAACAGAATATTGGGAATCAGAAAAACAGAAATTTTTGCAATCTCATGAAACACTGATTGATCTGTATGCGTCTAAGCGTACAATGAGAAAAATGCCTGTGCGGATTAATGGAGAGAACTTTACTTTTTCGCCTGGAAAGCATAATCAACTACAAAAGGCTATTATTGAGGAATTTGCACCTCGATTTGCACCGAATACCGAGTGCCTTTATGTAGGGGATACCACGGAAAAAGATTTGGTTAAGAATGTAGAGAGGCTTCAAGAACTGGGATTTGCAATTACACTTCACGATAAAATGCCATATGTAGTCCTTTACTCTGAAGAAAAGAATTGGCTTTATTTTATCGAGTCTGTTACTTCTGTCGGGCCGATGGAACCTAAGAGGATTAAAGAGATTGAAGAAATGACAGAAGGCGTTACAGCGGGTAAAATTTATGTAACTGCATTTCTTGACTTTAAGACTTTTAAGAAGTTTTCTGAAACGCTTGCTTGGGAAACAGAGGTTTGGATTGCGGATATGCCGGATCATATGATTCATTTGAATGGAGACAAGTTCTTAGGACCGAGAAAATAATGTAGAGGACTATTTTAGAATGAAGATACTTGATTTTATTGAAAAAACAAAATTAGCTGATAGAAGTGAGAGTGAGAAAGCAAAACTCCTTTGTTTCTTTCATTATAAAGAAACTGGCGAATCACTTTTTTCAATGCCGTTAATTTCTAATTTATTCGTGCAGTGTGGGTTTAATGTTCCCAATAGTTCAAGATTAAAGACTAATTTAACTAAGGGAAAAGAAAAGGCATTTGTTAACTCCAAGGGAAAGACTGCCACAATAGAGTTTATTCCAGCGATTTTACAAAGCACGGAAAAAGAATATGCAGTTTTATGGGAAGATAACATTACGATTGACTCAGATAGTGAATTAATTGATGAACAAAAATTTGTAGGAAAGCGGAAATATTTAGATCAGTTAATTTATCAAATAAATCACTCCTATGCAAATAATTGTTACGATGCGGCGGCAGTTTTAATGCGAAGATTGTTTGAGGTTTTACTTGTCCTGTCATATCAAAATTATGGAATAGATGATCAGATAAAGGACTCCACGGGAAAAGGGTATATTATGCTTGATGGCATAGTTAAGAATGCTAAAAACAATCAAATATTAAAAATCTCACGTATTAAAAGTGAGTTCGACACATTCCGTATGGTTGGCAATTTTTCTGCACATAACATAACATATACAGCTGGAAAAAAAGACATAGATGATATTAAACTAAATTATCGAGTTATGCTCGAAGAATTATACAGCAAAGCGGGGTTAATAACTTAATGGAAGAAAAATCAGAAATTCGTGTAAAATTTGAAATCGGTGAGATTAAATTTGAAGCAGAAGGTTCTGCTGATTTGGTTGAAAGGGAAAGAAGTATTTTCAACAATACTCTTTTGCCAGCCGCTATTGACGCAATAGTACGCACTCGTAGTGTGGCACGAAGTGCTCAATACATAGAGACTCAAGATTCACAGAAACCAGCTGTTTTGACAACAACTAATACAGCTGCTTTGCCAGAGCAAGCTGTGGAAAATTCAACAACAGATTTTTCAAGGATGAGCCTTGCTTCTTTCGTGAAGTCAAAAGGAGCAGATGCACACTATGACTTTATTATCTGTGCTGTTTATTTTAATGAGAAGCGAAATGGTATTTCATCATTTTCCTCTGCTACTCTTAAAGATCTATATTCCGAAGCCAAAAAACCTTTGCCAAATAATCTAAGTATGTCATTAAGCGAGTTGGTTAAAAAAGGATTAATTATGGAAGATGTTTCTGCAAAAGGATCAACTCCCAAAATATATGTTTTAACTTTAGAAGGAGAAGAAGCTATTAAAATATGCATCCCGCAGAAACTAAAGAAAAGAAAACGTCATCTAAACCTCGAAAACAGCATCAAAAGGTGGATTCTCCATATGCTACAATCAACTGTGACGATTTGAACTTAGAACAGTATCCAGAAGTGAAATCTCTTAAAGATTTCAAAGAAAAGATGATGCTCATTCTTTATATCATAACTAACGAGGGTAAAGGCGAATGGTTTACAACAACAGATTTGAAATTTCTGAAACCGTAAGCATTTCTTTTGAGAACTTTGATTTTGTTGTTGCATCCTTCGGTAAAACCATTTGTGATAGTGGAAGAAAATGAATTAAGAATACCTGTCAGCCAATTCATCATAGTATTAGCACACTTTTGAAATTGGGGAATATCACTGTCAAGTGCGGAGTTAATCCAATCAGACATAGCAATTTTAGCCGAATCTCTGTTTTTGCAATCAAGGATTTTAAGAAAATCTTCTTTGAAAAAATAAGCAGTAGAAAGAGTAGGAGAAGCATAAAGCATAATATTAACCTGTTGTTTCTGTTCATCAGAAAGGAAGTTAAATCTTTTAATTAAAAGTTGTCTGGATTTCTTAAAGTATCTGCGATGGGATTTGCTAAACTTCTTTTGCTCTTGTTTTCGAACAGCCTCAAAAGCCCAGATAACTTGCCGAATCCAATGATATTTATCAACAATATGAGTAGCATTTTTGAACCAAACAGATGAAATATTAGAGTAAGGTTTCCACATATCAGAAACAAAGTATTTGACCTTACTGCGCTCCTCTCTTGAAAATGTGTTAAAATATTTAGTGAGATAACTTTCGTATCTTTTTGGAAGGATATCTAAAACCACTTTGTTAACAGGGGCAGTGAGGATACATTGATATTTTTCATGGTTTGTATCACCTTTAAATTCATCGATAGAAAGAGCGATAGGAAGTTTTTTAGGAGAATATGAAACAAAATCAAATATTCTGATAACAGTACTAACGGAGAGGTTAACCTCTCTTGCAATGCCGGAAAACGAGGTTACATCTGTTAATCGGTCAATGATATATGCCGAAAGTCTGTTAGTCATACGGTGATAACGAGGAAGAAACGAATTATTTTCAGCAAAGCGCTTACCGCAGGAACAACGGTATCTTCTCTTTTTAAGATGAATAAAACATTTCTTTCCAAAAGCAGGAATGTCTTTAATAACTTGTACACGATAATCGTGAATTTTATCGGTGAAATTACCGCAACAGGGGCATTTATGCAGTTTCCTTTCTAATTTGCAATAAACGTGAATGGTATTATCTGTGTTTTTTATGTTTTCAATTAAAACACCTTGCAATCCGAGTATTTTTTCTGTAAAATGTTTGTAGAGCATATTTGATTCTCCTTAAAATGGTTTGTTTCCACTTTCATTTTAAAGGTTTTTTTACAAATATGCTCTACTTTTTTACTTTTATTTTTGTAGGCTCTTTTTGTTCTTACCCAACTTTTATTATAGAGCCTTTACTAATAACAAGGAGCCTCGTTTCAATGCACTTAGAAAAAACAAATTAAAAAGAAAAAAGAGAGTAGAAAAAACTACTCTCTCATGGCTCCCCCAACTGGGCTCGAACCAGTGACATCATGATTAACAGTCATGCG
>CAMCHB010000098.1 GCA_945874585.1 uncultured Clostridium sp.
ATTCCAGCACCAGTAGAACCTATAGAAGAAATAAAAGAAGAAGAACCTGTACAAACCATCGAAAATACAAATTACATGAATGAAACTAGAATCGATGTAAAACCTTCATTATGGCAAAAAATCAAACAATCCAAATTAGGAAAAGCTGTATCATATTTATTTAAAATAAGAATTAAAATCGATTTACCAAATGCTTTACCAGAAGGCAATGGTAAAAGATAAAATAAGAAGAAAAACACTTTCGTACTAGAAGGTGTTTTTTCTTTTTGGATCCTTAAAAAATTATTTCGAAAAAAATACATCTTTTTCGTTGCAATTTGTATAATTGTGGTATAATAGCAAAAGATAAAACAAAAGAAATAATTTAGGAGGTTACAGATGAATACAAAATATGTATACTTATTTCATGAAGGTAACAAAGATATGCGAGCTTTATTAGGCGGAAAAGGAGCTAATTTAGCTGAAATGACCAATTTGGGATTACCAATTCCAAAGGGATTTACCATTACAACAGAAGCTTGTACAAGATATTACCAAGATGGAAAAAATATTGCAGTAGATGTACTAGATCAAATTTTTGCAGCCTTAAAACAATTAGAGGAAACAACGAAAAAGAGATTAGGAGATGCACAAAATCCACTTTTGGTTTCTGTTCGTTCAGGAGCCAGAGCTTCTATGCCAGGCATGATGGATACCATATTAAACTTAGGTATTAACGATTATGTGGCAAAGGTAATTGCTCGAAAAAATGAAAGATTTGCGTATGATAGTTACAGAAGATTTATTCAAATGTTTAGTGATGTGGTAATGGAAATTCCAAAGCCATTATTTGAAAACAAAATTGACGAAATGAAAGCAGAAAAAGGTGTCAAACTGGATACAGAATTAGACGCTGAAGACCTAAAAAAATTAGTCGTAGAGTTTAAAAAAATTTATCGTGAGAAAAAAGGACAAGATTTCCCACAAGAACCAAGAGTCCAGCTAATTGAAGCTGTCAAAGCTGTTTTTCGTTCTTGGAATAATCCAAGAGCCATTACGTATCGTCGTTTAAATGATATACCAGGAGACTGGGGAACAGCTGTTAATGTACAAGAAATGGTATTTGGTAATATGGGAGAAGATTGTGGAACTGGTGTTGCTTTTACCAGAAATCCTGCTACCGGTGAAAACAAATTATATGGTGAATATTTAATGAATGCACAAGGAGAAGATGTGGTAGCTGGTATCCGAACCCCTCAATCAATTGATACATTACGTGAGGTTAACCAAGAAGCTTACGATGACTTTAGAATGTATGCCAATAAATTGGAAAATTATTTTAGAGATATGCAAGACCTAGAATTCACAATCGAACATGGAAAATTATATATTTTACAAACAAGAAATGGAAAGAGAACTGCCCAAGCAGCTTTAAAAGTTGCGGTTGATTTAGTTGATTCTGGTATGATTTCAGAAGAAGAAGCTGTTATGAGGGTAGAACCAAAACAATTGGATCAATTATTGCATCCAAACTTTAATAGGGAAAAATTAAACCAAGCCAAAATAATCGCCAAAGGTTTGGCAGCATCACCAGGGGCTGCTACAGGAAAGGTTGTCTTTACAGCAGAAGAAGCTGTTGCAAAAAAAGAAGCTGGAGAAAAAGAATTGGTATTGGTTCGTTTGGAGACATCACCAGAAGATATTGAAGGTATGAATGTCTGCAAAGGCGTGTTGACTGTTCGTGGTGGTATGACTTCACATGCTGCGGTTGTTGCAAGAGGTATGGGAACTTGTTGTGTAGCAGGTTGTGGAGATATTGTCGTAAATGAAGAAGAAAAATATTTCAAAGACAAAGATGGAAACATCTATCATGATGGAGATTATATTTCATTAGATGGAAGTACAGGAAATGTTTATGGAGAAAAAATTGAAACCGTAGATCCTACTTTATCTGGTGATTTAGCCAAACTAATGAGCTGGGCAGACCAATACCGTGAATTAGGGGTTAGAACCAATGCTGATACACCAAGAGATGCAAAACAGGCTTACGAGTTTGGGGCAGAAGGAATTGGTTTGTGTAGAACAGAGCACATGTTCTTTGAAACAGATCGTATTCAGGCCATCCGTGAAATGATTGTTTCTAAGACAAAAGAACAAAGAGAAAAAGCTTTAGCTAAGATTTTACCAATGCAAAGAGGCGATTTCGAAGGCTTATATCGCGAAATGAAAGGACATCCTGTAACCATTCGTTTATTGGATCCACCATTGCATGAATTTTTGCCACATGAAGATGATGAAATTCGAAGTTTAGCAGAGGATATGAATCTTTCTTTTGAAGAATTAAAAAATATTGTCAATGGATTGCACGAATTTAACCCAATGATGGGTCATCGTGGATGCCGTTTATCTGTAACGTATCCAGAAATTGCTGAAATGCAAACAAGAGCAATTATCGAAGCTGCTATCAATGTAAATCGTGAAGGTATGAAGATTGTACCAGAAATTATGATTCCATTGGTTGGAGAATTAAAAGAATTGGAATATGTGAAACAAATCATTTGCAAAGTGGCAGACAAAATCATTCAAGAATCTGGTATGGAATTACCATATCATGTTGGTACTATGATTGAGATTCCAAGAGCTGCATTAACAGCTGATGAAATTGCAAAAGAAGCTGAATTCTTCTCATTTGGAACCAATGATTTAACACAAATGACATTTGGATTTAGCCGAGATGATGCTGGTAAATTCTTAAAGGATTATTATGCAAAAAATATTTATGAATTTGATCCATTTCAAAAAGTGGATACCAAGGGCGTTGGTAAATTGATGAAGATGGCAGTGGACTTAGGAAAACAAACAAGGCCAGATATTAAATTGGGAATCTGTGGTGAACACGGAGGAGATCCAGCAACAATCGAATTTTGCCATAAAATTGGCTTAACTTATGTATCATGTTCTCCTTATCGTGTACCAATTGCAAGACTAGCGGCAGCACAAGCAGCGATAAAAAATAAATAGAACAAAGAAGAAGATGTGAAAAAACATCTTCTTTTTTTCATTGGATACTTGAATATCAAAATTTATATTGGTATACTAGTAAGGTAATTTGAGAAGAAAGAAGCGTGTTAAATATCCATGAGTGATCAAGTAAAAAATGCCTTAGAATGGGTTGCCTGCATTGTGATAGCAATTGTATTGGCGCTATTTGTCAAATACTTTATAGCAACACCAACAATCGTAAAAAGTACATCCATGTATCCAACTTTAATTGAAAATCAAAGATTATTATTAAATAGATTAACCAGAACTTTTCATACAGAATTAAAAAGAGGAGATATTGTAACTTTTGAGGAGCCTAGCAATTTGCAACCTTCTTCTAGTCAAGTGAACAACGATCATCCAGTTGCTTTATATGAATATAAACCAGAAGGAATTATCAATCAATTTTTCTATTATGTTATTGAAAACACCAAAACGAGTTTTATTAAAAGGGTGATTGCATTCCCAGGAGAGCATGTTGAAATTAAATATGGAAAAGTGTATATCAATGGTGAAATTTTAGATGAACCATATCTTCAAAAAGGAGTAGAGACAACCGGTAATTTGAATGATTTTGTTGTGCCAGAAGGAACGCTATTACTAATGGGAGATAATCGAGAAAATAGTTTGGATTGCAGGACTTTTGGTTGTATACCAAACAGCAAAATAGAAAGCAAAGTTTGGATTCGTGTATGGCCTTTGAATTTATTTGGTAAAATTCAATAAAAACAGAACAAAACACAAAAGAATTTTTCGTTCTTTTGTGTTTTGTTTGGTTTACTTTTCATACAATTCAGAAATAGCAATTTTTCGGGGATCGGATGCATTCATAAATCCAACAATAGCTTGATCCCCTTGGATATCTTGAATCCAAACAGGCTTGTCTTGATAAAAAACATCCTGAATTTGCGAACCATTTAAAATTTCAAAAACTCTTTCTTTTTTCATCGGCATGATCACTCCCATCTTTTCTCTTTCTAATATATCCAAAAGTAGGAAAAATATGCCAATGAAAAATTTTAAACATTTCTTAATTTTAGAAAAATGCATTTACAAATGGTATATTTTACAGTATAATGGGCAAGTATGAAAATTGGAGGGAGAAAATTGGAAGTAATCAGAAATTTAATCGATTTTATTTTGCATATTGATGACCATCTATTTGAATTAGTAACTACTTATGGAACAGAAGTTTATTTGTTTTTATTTATTATTATTTTTATTGAGACAGGCGTTGTTATCATGCCATTCTTGCCAGGAGATTCTTTAATATTTGCAGGAGCAGCATTAGCAGCCAACGGAAGTTTGAATATTTTTCTATTATTCTTTATTGTATTTTTTGCAGCAGTCATTGGTGATACAACCAATTACCATATTGGAGAGGCCTTTG
>CAMCHB010000099.1 GCA_945874585.1 uncultured Clostridium sp.
ACTGCATATCGTCGGCAGCGTCAGATGTGTATAAGAGACAGATGCTATACAGATGCTACAAGTCAGAACTACCGAGAACTTCCAACCAAAACTTTGGTAAGTGAACTTACCAACAGTCAGTATATACCAGTTTTCCTAAGTGGTGAGAGTCACAAAATAATGATTAAATTGGAGATACCAGAAAATACAACATTTCAATTTGATCGCATTGATTTTAACCAAGCGATTCCTTTTGATATAAACTGGGAACGTGTGCTAATTCTATTTTTGGCTTGGGGATTTTTCTATGCTATGAAAAATAGTCAAGAATTGCAAAAAAAGTATGAACCAGGAAATCGATTTCAAATACTTGTTTTAATATTCATAGCTATTTTGTCATTATGGATCTTGTGTTGGATAAGTTGTACATCTAATTTAAAAATACCAGAAAACAATTTGGTTAACAAACCATTTGAACGATATGCGGTTGATATGGTGGTAAAGGGAGCTGTTTCTTTGGAACAACAGCCAAGCGAGGAATTGAAACAATTGCAAAACCCATATGATCAAACAGAAAGAGCAAAAGAAAACATAAGTATCTATCATGATCTAGCTTATTATAATGGTAAGTATTATGTTTATTTTGGAATCTTACCGTATGTAACGGTTATGGCACCCTATAAAATCATAACGGGACATTATTTGGCGATGAACAAAGCGGTTTATGTATTTGCCTTTTTACTGGTTATATTTATGATAAAACTTGTACTACAAATTTGCCGAAGGTGGTATCGAGATATTCCTTTTAAATTTGTCATTTTATTTATCATAACGATGTTATCAGGAGGATTCTTGATGTGGTTATGTAGAAGGCCACAAATCTATGAAGTTGCTATTATGGCAGGCTATTATCTTGTGATACAGGGAATGTATTTCATGCTAAAAGCGATGGAACGTGAAAACACACATTATGGCTATTTATTTTTAGCTTGTGCATCTCTAGCTTTAGCAGTTGCTTGTAGACCAAACTTATTACTTGTTTCTTTTTTGATTGTGCCATTTTTATGGAAGAAATGGTTGGTACATATGAAAAGCAAACAAAATCGATTCAAATTTATACTAGCTGTATTTATTCCATACTTAATGGTTGGCGTTTGCTTAATGGATTATAATTACATTCGATTTGGTAGTGTTTTTGAGTTTGGTGCAAAATATCAATTAACAGTTAACGATATGAAAAACTTAGGGTATCGTATTAGTGTGATTCCAATGGGAATCTTATCCTACTTGTTTAAAGTGCCAGTCTTAACATCTGTTTTTCCATTTGTTCATAATTTGAGTGATGTTATAACGTATTATGGCTATTATTTTAATTCGGCAATGGCGGGTGGAATTTTGTGGCTAAGTCCAATTTGCTTTGCTATTTTCCTTTTGCCAAAGCTGAAAGGAAAAATAAACAAAGAGTCTTGGATATTTATAGTAATGCTATTAGGAGTAGCTCTTATCATTTGCATTTGTGATGCGGTATTAGGAGGAAGCGTTCAACGTTATGCAGCGGATTTCGCTTGGATGATCTTATGCGCAGCGATGATGATTGTAATGGCATTTTATCAAAACGAAAAAGAACATCGCATGAAAAAGTACATTAGTAAAATAACAATAGCATTTGTAATGATTGGATTTCTTTTGAATTTTCTAACGGGTGGTATACAGTCAGAAGAAAATTTGCTAAAAGAATATTATCCAAATCAATATTATGCAATTCGTTATAGTATATCATTTTGGGAGTAGAGGTAGAAATGAAGGAACTAATTTATAAATTATTTATTCAAGAAACAAAAGATACAAAATTGCAATTTTTCCGCTATATTTTTGTAGGAGGTTTTGCAGCAGTTATCAATTTTGGACTTTTATTTGTTATGACAAAATTTGCTCATATGTATTATTTGCTTTCTAATATTATTGGTTTTGTTGGTGGATTGATAACAAACTACATTTTAAGTACAAAATTGATTTTTAAAGTCGAAAAAAATATAAATAGGTTTGCAGAATTTACAATCTATGCTATAATAGGTGTAATTGGCCTAGGACTTGATACTTTATTTATGTTTTTGCTAACGGATAAAATGCATATTTACTATATGATAAGCAAAATCGTGTCAACTGCTGTAGTATTTATATGGAACTTTGGCGGAAGAAAATTATTATATGTGATAATTGAAAAATTAAAATAAGGAGAGAGAAATGGAAAAGAAAAAAGTAATTATTATTGGTGCTGGACCAGCTGGGCTTACAGCTGGATATGAATTGCTAAAAAATGCAAAGGATTATGATGTCGTTATTTTAGAAGAAACACAAGAAATCGGTGGAATTTCTAGAACAGTTAAGTACAACGGAAAAAGAATGGATATTGGTGGACATCGTTTCTTTTCAAAAGATGAAAGAATTATGAACTTTTGGAAGGAATTGATGCCAATTCAAGGAGTCAACTCTTTTGATGATGAAAAACTAGGCAGGAAAAAACCTTTGGCTAAGGGAGGACCAAATCCTAACACAGAAGACCGTGTTATGCTAGTAAGAAATAGAGTATCTAGAATTTATTATTTAAAGAAATTTTTTGATTATCCAGTTACATTAAAATTTGACACCTTAAAAAACATGGGATTTATTCGTACTATGAAAGCTGGATTCAGCTATTTAAAATCACTTATGGTAAAAAAAGATGAAACATCATTAGAGAATTTTTATATAAATCGATTTGGCAAAGTTTTATATGGTATGTTTTTTGAAAAATATACAGAAAAACTTTGGGGAAGACATCCATCTGAAATATCAGCCGATTGGGGAGCACAACGTGTAAAAGGCTTGTCTATTATGGCTGTGTTGAAAGATATGTTCCGCAAAGTGTTTGGAAGCAAAAACAACAAAGAAGTAGAAACATCTTTAATTGAACAATTCTGGTATCCAAAATTAGGACCAGGACAATTATGGGAAACCCTAGCAGGCGAATTCGAAAAATTAGGTGGAACCATACAAAAAGGATATTTAGTAAAAAATATCAACATTAAAGATGGAAAAATTGAATCTGTAACATGCATCAAAGATGGAAAAGAAGAAGTTGAATTCAAAGGAGATATCTTTATTTCATCAATGCCTTTAAAGGATTTAGTAGAAGGATTAAGAGGCGAAGAAATACCAAAAGACATTGTAGAGATTGGAACAGGACTTCCTTATCGAGACTTTGTAACAGCAGGTATTTTGGTAGACAAATTAAACCTTGTCAATAAAACTAATATCAAAACATTAGGAAATATTGTACCAGATTGCTGGATTTATGTCCAAGAACCAGATGTAAAAATGGGAAGAATTCAAATCTTTAACAACTGGTCACCTTATTTATTAGAAGATCCAGAGCACACAGTATGGATTGGATTGGAGTATTTCTTTACAGAGGGTGATGAGTATTGGAATATGTCTGAAAAAGAATTTATTGATTTTGCAACAGATGAATTGATTAAAATGGGTATTATCAATAGTAAAGAAGATGTAAAAGATTCTCATAGAGAAAAAGTAAAGAAAGCATATCCTGCTTATTTTGATACTTATAATAGAATTGATGAATTGATTGCTTACTTAAATAAATTTGATAATTTATATTGTGTTGGTAGAAATGGACAACATCGTTATAACAATATGGATCATTCTACGATGACAGCTATGGAAGCTGCTAACAATATTATTCATAATATAAAGGATAAGTCTAACGTTTGGAATGTTAACACAGATAAATCATATCACGAAGAAAAGAAAGCGTAGAATAGAAAAGAACATGATTGATTTTTCAATCCTGTTCTTTTTCTTTCTTAAATTTCGACCAAAATAACATCATCACCAATGCATTTGATCTTTTCCCATGGAATGATAATATCATTAGCAGAAGAAAAAAAGCCCAAGAGTTTATTGGTACCGGGAACAATAATAGAAGTAATTGCGCCTGACTCTAAATTAGCTGTTACATCTTGGACAAAACCAAGACGCCTTCCATCGGTAATATTGATTACTTCTTTATGTTTAAAATCTAATCCTTTTGCTCCCATAAAAATCTCCTCTCCTAAAGAAAATAATGAAACTCATTATTACAATATGCTGTCCTAAAAAAAACATGACAAAAAAATAAAAAATATAAGAAAATTATGTTGACAATGAAAGAGAAGTATGATATTATAAGTTGCGTTGTGGGGAATGAAAAAACGTTCAAATATCAACGAAAAAAGTTCGACAAAAAAAGACAAAAAAATTTAAAAAAATCTTAAAAAATGGTTGACTTTTTAAAAACGGCATAGTATAATAAATGACGTTGACCAAACAACACAAAGTACATTGAAAAGTAAACATTAAATCCTTTAGAGACCAAGCGGTAC
>CAMCHB010000100.1 GCA_945874585.1 uncultured Clostridium sp.
CTTGTATCGTAGAAAGTGATGGTACCTGTACTTTCAAAAATGTATAACCATTTGGTACAGATGTGTAATTGAAAAAAGTTAAAATTGCAAAAACAAGTCCTAATATAATTTTATTCATGGTAAATCACCTTCTATCGTAATAGTCATGTATTCGCCATCTTGAACTCCACTGCTACTTGTGATATTCGTCAAATAAGATTTTGCTTTTATTTTAGCTAAGAAATAACCTAATTGTTCCACATGTGCTGATTTTGCTTTTATTACCATATGGCTGTCAGTTGTGTTTCGAATAGAAGTTAATTGAACATCTTCTGGTATGCAGAACATAATATGATTTAGCAAATTTGGAATAGCATTTTTTCTTTTATATTTATCAGCTGCTTTGTCATTCAATTCTTGTATTTTTTTAATTTTGGTATCGTATTCGCTAGTACGCGTTTTTATTTTACCAACATCAGTTTCTGCCGCAGCAATTTGTACATTATAGTCATTTTTTGCACTATCGGCTTCTTCCAGCTTTTTATCCAATTGATTGTTAACTGCAACTGCAAAAACAGCATATAAAAGTGCTGCTGTTAAAATGGTTCCTGCAATTCTTGCCAAAAATCGATCGGTTCCATCAAATTCTGTATTTAAATCAATTTTAGCTGTTAGCAAAGATGCTGCCTTTCTTAAGAAGTCATTACTTGAGGCATTATTCCCTCCAATTTGAGGCAATTCAATTTTATCGCGCAAAGTTAATTCTTTAAAGTTGATATTCTTGATACCATTTCCAAGTCCTTGTAAAGCAAGTGCTACAGCTGAATTAACTTCAATATATTCTTTCACATTAACTTGGATAGAATCGGTTTTTACAAAGAATGGCTTCAAAATCTCGCATTTTACTTTTTCCATGTTTTCTTGAAAATACAAATCGATATTATTGATAACGGCTCCTGCTCCTGAAATATAAAGGCGATTCAAATCAATTTTTTCATCTTTTAGTATTTTGTTTACCTTTGTTACAATTGTATATAAAACTGGCATGATATCTTCTAAATAGTCATTTTCTTCGATTTGTAAATCGCGTCCTTCGCTGGTATAAATAGTTGTATTTTTACATAGTTCATATGCTTTAGCATAGGAATTTTCACGAATACTAATTTTATCAAAGATTTGTTTCATGCCTTCTTGAATCAATTTTACTTCGTATACAACTCCTTGCAAAATAATTGTCAAAGTAGATTTGTCTTCGATATTTAAAATTGCCACCTTTTCATCTGCATTGGTTTCAATTAAATTGGTCATACTAATAGGAAGTGGTGAAATATTACGCAAACGATATTTTTCAAGATCTTTTACCTTTCTGGCAATTTCTGTTTTATTGGCTGAAATATAAATGGTTCGTAGTCTATCTTCTTCTTCACGGCTTGGAACGCAAATATAACGTGAATCAATAACATTTTTGTTAATACCATTTTCATCACAATAAAATTCGAACTCTGTTTTGATGGCTTTTTCAATATCTTTTTTACTTAGCATTGAAAAGACATTAAAGTAATTGTAAATTTCATCTGACAAATTGACACTAATAGATGTCTTAAAGCTATAAGTTTCGCTGATAATTTGAGTCAATATATCTTCTAATAGTTCATACTGTTTGACACCATATGATTCAATTTTTATATTATCATGATCTTTACTTACTTTAGCATATTTAATCATATCGCTATCTATATACAAACCTAAACATTCAGCCATGACTTTCTCCTTCATTTATATTTCCGACAACTGTTTCTATTTTGTACAAAAAGAAACAATTTATGATAATCTTTTGCAATTTATTTATTTCGTACTTAAATTTATCATAATATCTCGTTTTGCGTCAATAGATATATCATAAATGTAATTGCTTTGTAATTAAATTGTAATATTCTTTGTATAATTTTATAAATTTTGGAAAATATATTATCAATCATAATTAAGGGAGGGAAAATCATGACAACAGAAAAACATATTAAAGTAACTGGAATTTCTACCGTTTCTTGGAAAGATGCTATTGTGCAAACCATTGCAGAAGTTGCCAAAACAATTGATTACATTTCCAGTGTAACCATTTTAGAACAGAAGGCCAAAATAAATGGCAAAAAAATAGTAGAATATTATTCTACATTAGATATTTCATTCGTCGTAGATCGCGAACGTGAAGATTAAAACAGGAGGTGACATGATGAATCCAAATCCTTTGCAAACCAAAAAAGATTATCAAAATTATGTAGATACCAAGTCTCCTAACTCTCCCATATTGAAAAACTGCTGGAATGCCTTTTGGGTAGGAGGTCTTATTTGTGCAATTGGGCAAATTATTTTTAGTTTTTGTCAGTTTAAAGGATTAGACACGAACACTAGTAACACCATTGTTTCCATTATTTTAATTGTAGCAACCGCCTTTTTAACAGCTATCAATGTCTTTAACAAAATTGGAAAATTTGCCGGAGCTGGTTCCTTTGTTCCTATCACTGGTTTTGCCAATTCCATTGTTTCGCCAGCTATGGAGTACAAATCAGAAGGATATGTTATGGGGGTTGGCAGTAAAATGTTTACGGTAGCCGGTCCTGTTCTGGTATTTGGTATCTCCACTTCCATTTTAGTTGGCATCCTTTATTTTATTTGCCTACCATCTGTTACTTTTGTCTAAAAAAGGAGGTCTTTATGAAAAGATTAGGAAAACAAACCATTCAATTTGAACATCCACCATGTATTCTAGAAACAGCCAGTATTGTTGGTCCAAAAGAAGCTGAAGGTCCACTTGCATCCTATTTTGATCAATGTTTAGAAGATGAATTTTGGGGTGAAAGTAGTTGGGAAAAAGCAGAAAGTAAAATCATAAAAGAAACAGCCAACACAGTAATCCATAAATCTGGATTAGCCCAAAATCAAATTGATTTTTGCTTGGCTGGTGATCTCTTAAATCAATGTATTTCTTCTAATTTTGGTTTACGTGATTTAGCCATTCCGTTTTTTGGTATTTTTGGTGCTTGTTCAACCTTTTCAGAAAGTTTATGCTTAGCTCCTATTTTAGTGGAATCACAAGCTGCTAATTATGTTCTTTGTTGTGTTTCGAGTCATTTTTGCAGTGCCGAAAAACAATTTCGATTTCCTCTAGAATTAGGCAACCAACGCCCTCAAAGTGCACAATGGACTGTTACTGGTTCTGGTTGTGTCATTGTTTCCAAAGAAGGACAAGGTCCATTTATCACCCATATCACACCAGGCCGTATCATTGATATGGGAATTAAAGATTCGAATAATATGGGAGCTGCAATGGCACCTGCCGCCTTAGATACCCTTGTCACCCATTTACAAGATACTGGTAGAAAGCCAAGTTATTACGATGGAATTTTTACAGGTGACTTGGGATATGTCGGAAAAGAAATTTTAACCGAACTTGCTGCTACCAAAGGCTATCAAATAAAAGCCAATTATAACGATTGTGGTGTATTGATTTTTGATCAAAATCAGCAAGATACGCATGCTGGTGGATCTGGCTGTGGCTGTGCAGCCACCGTTTTTTCTGGCTATTTATATCATCAGCTAAAGGCAAAAAAAATGAAACGAATTTTACTCATTGCAACTGGTGCCCTTACCAACTCTACTACTACTCAGCAAGGAGAATCCATTCCTGGTATTGCGCATGCGGTTAGTATTGAAATGTAATATACTTTCTTGATTCTTATGCATAGGAGGTTTTATGGATTTTTTTCAAACATTGGATTATGGAATGCTATTAAAGGCATTTATTGTAGGTGGTCTCATTTGTATCATTGGTCAAATTTTATTGGATAAAACCAAATTAACATCTGCCCGTATTCTTGTTATTTTTGTAACAGCAGGAGCCATTTTAGGTGGCCTTGATATTTATCCGCACTTAGTTGATTTTGCCGGAAGTGGTGCCACAGTTCCTTTAACTGGTTTCGGCAATTTGCTGGCTAAAGGTGTCATAGAAGGTGTTAAATCCCATGGTTTTATTGGTATTTTCACTGGTGGTATATCTGCTACAGCCGGTGGTGTAGCAGCTGCTGTTTTCTTTGGCTATTTGGCTGCTCTCGTAGCAAAACCCAAAATGAAAAAGCAATAGGAAAATTCCTATTGCTTTTTACATTTTTCTGATTTGTTCTGATTGGTTTATTAAACAATATACAAAACACTTAAAACGATTGTTAAAATTCCAAAAATGATACCGAAAATAATGGTCCATTTTTTCAAAGCGCCTTCTCTAGTTCTTCCTTTATTTTTTTCATAAAAGTTACTTGATGTTGTAGAACCAACAATAGCGCCAGACAATCCTTCTTGTCCTTTCTTTTGCAATAATGTTAAAATAATAATAGCAA
>CAMCHB010000101.1 GCA_945874585.1 uncultured Clostridium sp.
CAGAGGTTAATTTAACTTAGGCGAGAAGCGGGAGCTTCTTCTTGTTCTCAACTAGGTGTATTATACGCGTTTAAACCGGCTGCGTCAATACATGATGTGCAATTATTTAGTTGCATCAAAAACATAATTATCAGGATAAAATTGCATCCGATATGCACGATATACATATGTCATATCTTTAGGACTATTAGTAATAGTCAAATTAAAGACTTGATTTCCATAGGCATCAACTTCAATTATATTGCTTTCTTTACCCGTATTTTTAAAACCAAAATTAATCAAAGTATTACCATTATTCAAGCGTTGTGCATAACCAATAACTTCGGTAAAGTTTTGTTTACCTAAATTCTTGCCATAACTCCAAACTTGTTTAATGGTCTTTTTCTTAGTATCAATTTGATATTCCGTAGCAGCAGAAAACTTGCCACTTTGCTTCTTATCACCGTTAGTAACAGCAATATTATTATCATAAAGCAAAATATCTAATTTACTTCCTGTTTCTTTTAACAAGTAAATTCCGTGTTGACCACCTGGATATTTTGTCCCCTTGCTTGGCTTCAACAGATATTTATGGAATGAACTAGGCCACTCCTTAGCCGGCTTACTAGTAAAAATCCAGTTAATCTTTTTAGTTTGATAATTCATTGACCAAATAATATCTTGGTTACGCGCAGACAATAAAATATTGCCAGTTTTGGCATCATAATCAATGGTGTTAATATGCAGCCAATCCATTAGTCCTAATCCGCTACTAGTATTGTCATTGGCTTTGATTTTGCTCTTTTTGTACATTGATTCTGGAAAAATCTTCTTAAAATCAATTACTTTAACAATTTTACCAGTATTAGGATTAAGTTCAGCAATCGTATCTTCTACATACTTGCTGCCATCATCAACAGTTAAGAGCCAATTGCCGTTGGGCATTTCTGCCACATCATGGTGAACCAATGATAAGCCAGCGGTTCCAGCATAACTGCCACCCAAGGTTTTATCAAAACTGAATTGACGATATACACGACCTAAATAGTCAGTTTCAACCAACATATTATACTTTTCATCACCGGATTTAATCTTATTGAACAAGAGAATATGACCATTATTCAATTGTTCAAAAATATGCTCATTCCAGCGTAAATAGTACCAGCGTACTTCTCCATCACCGTCTACAGCAAAGGTTTGCTTAGTGGTCCTGTTTAAAACAGTCAATTCATTTGAGCCTAAGCTCATCTTAGTCTTGTCTTTAACAGTGACATTAATTGGAAAACTTTTAATCCATTTAGGTAAATTAGCTGTTTTAATCTTAACTGTCTTGGTCTGTTTATTGTCAAATTGATCAGTCATTGTTACTTCAACAGAATTATCATACCCAGCATATAGACCTACGATAGGTACTTGATGATTCGTTTGATAACCTTTAACTTCATTTTTAATAGTAGTATTGGCTGTTTTTCCAATTACTCTATAACTAATTTTGGTAGGTTGATCAGTATGAAAAATCATTAACGCTGTCAGCGGCGAATTTTCATAAGGATTGACCTTAATATAAGGATTTTCCCAAGTATACTGTTGGCCTTTTACAATATTTGCATATTTGGTAGTCAGAGCATCATTACTTGGATTTGCTACTTTTTTGACACCTAAATTTTTAATGATTTGACTGTCACTTAACTTAGTTTTCTTAGCATTTCCATTTTTCTTTTGTGCTAAAACTGTTTTCGATTGTTCATGCAACATCACAACAGGTGTCGTCAGCATGAACGAACTCATTGCCAGTGCGAGTAAAATTCCATTACTTTTCACCAAAATTTCTCCTTTAAAATAAACCTATCAAGTTCATTCTAATATTCGTATATTACAAAATATTAACAGAGAAACGACTTAAGAAATAATTTAACGCTTATTCTTTCTCGCTTTCTTGCACAAACTCTACTAAGTTAATATTTGGATATTTTTTCTTGATTTGTTTTACTAAGGCCTTCTTCTTTTTGGCAGAAATATCTTTCTTTAACTCCACCAAAGTAATTTGCTTATTTTTATTATCACTTACCGTAGTAACAGAAGAAATTGCAGGAGACAATTTTTGAATTTCTTGATTATGCTTTTCCTGTTCTTGCTGTCTCTTCTCATTTGCTTGTTCTTGTTCGCGTTGACGTTGATTGATAATATTATTTACTTGTCTATCTAATTGATTCTCCGCGTTAGGATTTACTTGTGCCACTTGCACAATATTCAAGGAATAACCTTTTAAGTTATATTCGTCCAAGTTAGCTTTGGCCGCTTGAATTTTCTTAGCACTAATCTTATTACCCGACACAGTAAGATTAATAGTCTTTTCTTGCGAATCAACATTTTCCTTGATTAAATTAACATCGCCCAATTCATTGGCAACCAAATTTTGCACATTTTGATCAACCAAAGTCTTATTTACCATATGACCGGCTGAAAGGATACTTGGAATAATCAAAATAATTACTACCATGACTATTCCTACTTCTTTTAAAGTTGGCTTGCGAAAGAAACTAAGTCCAGGTTGACCTGCTGAATGACTTAGCCACTTCATGATTTTTACACCTAAAAATGCTGTAAGGGTAATGAAAACGCAGTTAATCAAAAATAGATAACTTGAACCTAAGAAATACTTAAGATTTCCGGCTGCAATTGAATAACCAACGGTACAAAGCGGCGGCATCAATGCCGTTGCTATCGCTACACCAGGAACAATATTATTTGCACCTTTTTTCCGTGCTCCAATAATACCTGCACTACCACCAAAAAAGGCAATCATTACATCCCAAATAGTAGGTGATGTTCGAGCAATAATTTCCTGACTAGCATAAGTCAACGGAGAAAAATGAAAATAAATGGTTGAAGCAATTAAGCTAATAATAATTTCGGCTAATAAAGAAATGGCACCTTTTCGTAAAATATTGGTGTTATACAGCGCCAATCCTGTACCGATGGCTAAAAGGGGACCCATTAAAGGTGAAATAAGCATCGCACCAATAATTATAGCTGTTGAATTCACATTTAACCCGATACTTGCAATAAAGATCGCACAAGTTAAAATAATTAAGCTTTCTATATTTAAGGTGCCATCATCACTTATTTTGGTAAGAAATTGTGGGCTTAAATAGTTTCTTCTACTCATTTTTTCTTATTTAATCTCATAATTATTTTTTGACAAAATTTTTATAGCTGAATCAAAATTATTATCTTTAACTAAAACATAATCAGTATTAAAAGTTGACACAGCAAAAATAGAAATACCATTATTTGCTAATAATTGCGCAATTTTAGCTAAAATTCCAATTAATGAAAAATCTAATTGTCCTTCTATTTTGAATGCACGCCAACCATCTTCCCGATTAATCGTTTTGCTTGGAGCATTTTTAGTTTCGCAGACTAAAGATAATTCTTCATCAGTCTTGGCAAAAAAATAAAAATCATTTTTAAAATTTAAATCTTTAATATCACTCAATTGACAAACTGTTAATTGATATGGCAACTTCTTAATAGTTAATTCATATATACTCTCCTTTATCATTTTTTCCTATTAAAACACAAAAAGGAACGAAATGGATACACTTCGTTCCTTTTCATTAAACTTTATTTAACTAATTTTCTACTCTTGTAAGCATAGTATGAAAGATAATTTCCAGCACCTTCACCTACACGCAAAGCATTGACTTTCTTTCCTTTAACATTCTTTTTAACGGGAACATAGTAAAACCCATCTCCGCTACCTGCAAGCCAGCCGTCAGCATTAAATCCAGTAATCTTATGGTACTTAATTGTATGGCAAGCCCATGCTGATTCACCAACTTTATCAGCTAATTTATAATTTGCTTTTTTATCAGCCTTAATCAGCTTATTGACCCATTTATCTGAAGTCTTTCCGTTTAAGTCCTTGTATAATTTAACTCCATCAATAGTGTACGCTGTAATCTTGAATTTCTTTACCTTTTTGTCTTCCTTGTAGTACCAAGTACCACGAGTTTTCTTAGGTGTAGTAAATACTTTCTTTGCACCCCAATCAGTTGCTTTAATTGTTGCAGCATCAGTCTTTGATGATACACTTGCCAAACCAAGAACTAATAAAAATGCACTAAGTAATAATAAAAATTTCTTTTTCATCTTAAATCCTCTACAGAAATCTTTACAGATATTATGCCACAAAAAATGCTTGATGAAGCATTGAATTTTACATTTATTTTACAAATGTTACAAAATTATGACGTAAAAAAGGCACTCCATGAATATTCATGAAGTGCCTTAATTAACTATTTATTTAATTAGTTTTCACGTGAGTATGACTTAACGTCAGCGTCAATTTCCTTGATGAAGTCGTCAAGACTCTTA
>CAMCHB010000102.1 GCA_945874585.1 uncultured Clostridium sp.
GATCAGCCTCGGTCTCGTGGGCTCGGAGATGTGTATAAGAGACAGGCATTATAGCCATATTGCTGATAAACCTTTTTTCGGTGATATTTTAAAGAATATGACATCTGGACCTGTTGTAGCAATGATTGTTGAAGGTGAAGATGTTGTAAAAGGAATTCGTAATTTAATGGGAGCAACCAAATGGCTAGAAGCTCCTGCTGGAACAATTCGTGGAGATTATGCTAACAGCACATCAGAAAACTTGATTCATGGATCAGATTCTGTTGAAAATGCGGAGATCGAAATTAAAAGATTTTTTCACGAATAATAATGAAGGAGGAATCATAATGTCTGATATAAAATTGAAATTAGAAAATAGTGGTGTAAAGGAATTAGATATTTTAAAATATGCTGATCAGGTGGCAGAAATTCATCATAAAATGCAAAAAAATGCAGATAATAAAGATGAGTTCATGGGTTGGCTTCATTTACCAACACAATATGACAAAGCAGAAGTAAAACGCATCAAAGAGGTAGCACAAAAAATTCGAAGAAATTCAGATGTATTTGTTGTAATTGGAATTGGAGGATCTTATCTTGGAGCAAGAGCAGTGATTGAATCTCTTACCCACACATTCGCTAATATGCTTCCAGTGGAAAAAAGAAAGGCACCAAAAATTTTATTTGCTGGCAATAATCTAAGCCCTAATTATTTAAATGATTTAATTGATGCAATTGGGGATGCAGATTTTTCCATTAACGTGATTTCAAAATCAGGAACCACTACAGAACCAGCTATTGCATTTCGTGTCTTTCGCGAAATCTTGGAAAATAAATATGGTGTCAAAGAAGCACGTAAAAGAATTTACGTAACAACAGACAAACGTAAGGGTGCATTAAAACAATTAGCCAATGAGGAAGAATATGAGACTTTTGTGATACCAGATAATATTGGAGGTAGATATTCTGTTTTAACACCAGTTGGATTACTACCAATTGCAGTGGCAGGCATTGATATTGATGCATTATTAGAAGGCGCAAAAATAGCGCAAGAAAAATACGATGATGAAAATTTAAAATACAATGCATGTTATCGTTATGCTGTGGCTCGTAACATTCTAAATCAAAAAGGAAAACAGATAGAGATTTTAGTAAATTATGAACCCAAAATGCACTATTTTACAGAATGGTGGAAACAATTATATGGTGAAAGCGAAGGAAAAGACGGAAAAGGACTTTTCCCAGCTGGTGTAGATTTTACGACAGATTTACATTCAATGGGACAATTTATTCAGCAAGGTACACGTAACTTGTTTGAAACCGTTATTTCGATTGCAAAATCAGATTCTGATATGCAAATAAAAACAGATGAAGACAATTTAGACGGGTTAAATTACTTAGCAGGAAAAGGACTAGATTTTATCAATAAACAAGCTATGGCAGGAACCATTCAAGCACATGTATCTGGCTTATGCCCTAATATCATGTTGGAATTAGATGAATTGTCAGCAGCTTCTTTAGGACATTTGATTTATTTCTTCGAAAGGGCATGTGCAGTATCTGGACAAATATTGGGAGTCAATCCATTTGATCAACCAGGGGTAGAAGAGTATAAGAAAAATATGTTCCATTTATTAGGAAAACCTGGTTATATAGAATAGAGGAGGATAAAACAATGATTAAAAAAGTAGCTATATTAGCAAATGGAGGAGATGTTTCTGGTTTTAATGCGGTTATTCGTGCAATTGTGAAAACAGCCAGAAATAACGGAATAGAATGCTATGGATTTATGGATGGATACAATGGATTAGTAAAAAATGATTATGTAGATTTAATCAAAACCAAAATGGCATCTGGCATTTTGCAAAAGGGAGGTTCTATTATTGGTTCTTCTACCAATGCAAATGTTTTTCATTATAAAGTAGAGGAAAACGGACAAGTTGTTTACAAGGATTTATCACAAAAATGTATTGATAATATTAAAGCAGATGGCTTTGATTGCTTGTTCACATTGGGGGGAGATGGTACACAAAAATCAGCTCGTGACTTGTATGTGCGTGGCGTCAATGTAATTGGTGTTCCAAAGACAATTGATAACGATGTGGCATGTACCGATATCACCTTTGGTTTCAATACAGCTGTTTCAGTAGCAACAGAAGCCTTGGATCGTCTTCATACAACAGGGGAAACCCATCACAGAATCATGGTCTTAGAAACAATGGGACGTTATGCTGGATGGATTGCTCTAGAGTCTGCCGTATCTGGTGGAGCTGATGTAGCTTTGATACCGGAAATACCATATGATTTAAACAAAGTCGTTGAAAAAATTAACCAACGAAGAAAAGAAGGCAAAAACTTCAGCGTTGTAGTTGTTTCAGAAGGCGCTATGCCAAAAGGTGGTACCATGACCGTTGAAAATGTAAGAGATAATGGAGCAGGTGTTGATAATACCAAATTAGGTGGAGTAGGCTTTAAAGTAGCTCATGAATTAGAGAAAATGACAGGCTTAGAAGCAAGAAATACGACTCTAGGTTATGTACAAAGAGGAGGTACTCCTACAGCATTTGATAGAACCTTATCTACCAAGTATGGAGCAAAAGCAATGAATCTAGCATTAGAAGGAAAATTTGGTACATTGGTGGTACTAAAAAATGGAGCTTTAAGCTACGCTACTTTGGAAGATGTTGTTGGACAAAACAAAGAAATAGGAGCTGTTTCAGGCAATACGAAAGACAGTAATATTCGAAAAGTAAATATGGATAGCGATTTAGTAAAAACAGCTAGAAGTATTGGAATTTGTTTAGGAGATTAACGCAAAATTAGAAAGAGGGAACAAAATGAAAATAGGAATTGTTGGACTACCAAATGTAGGAAAAAGTACAATGTTTAATGCCATTACCAATGCAGGAGCAGAATGTGCTAATTATCCGTTTTGTACAATTGAACCAAATGTTGGAGTGGTACCAGTACCAGATGAAAGATTAGAGGTTTTAACCAAAATGTTTCAAGCCAAAAAAACAACACCAGCGGTTGTTGAATTTGTGGATATAGCAGGATTGGTAAAAGGTGCTAGTAAAGGGGAAGGACTTGGCAATAAATTCTTGTCACATATACGTGAAGTAGATAGTATTGTTGAGGTAGTACGTTGCTTTGAGGATTCTAACATTGTTCATGTAGATGGTAGTATTGATCCAATTCGTGATATTGAAACAATAAATTATGAATTGATTTTTGCCGATTTGGAAACCATCCAAAAACGCTTGGAAAAAGCAAAAAAAATGTTAAAAGCGGATAAAAAATACCAAGAAGAAATTGATCTTTTGGAAAAATTAGAACATCATTTAGAAGAGGGAAAACCAGCTAGAATGTTGGATCTAACAGAAGAAGAACAAGCTATGATAAAAGACATGTTTTTATTAACAAGAAAACCAATCTTATACATAGCCAATGTATCTGAAAATGAGATTTCTGACATGGAAAACAATGCGAATGTTAAAAAAGTAAAGGAATATGCTAAACAAGAAAATTCCAAAGTTATTCCACTTTGTGTCAAAATGGAGGAAGAATTAACCTTATTAGATGGCGAAGATAAAACAGAAATGCTTCACGAATTTGGACTAAAAGAGTCAGGCTTGGATAAATTGATCAAAGCTAGTTATGATCTACTTGGCCTTATGTCATTCTTGACAGCTGGGGAGCCGGAAGTACGTGCTTGGACGATAAAAAAGAATACCAAAGCACCAGAGGCAGCTGGAAAAATTCATTCAGATATTCAAAGAGGTTTTATCAAGGCAGAGGTAGTAACATATCAAGATTTGGTGCAATGTGGTTCTATGCAAGCTGCTCGTGAAAAAGGATTGGTTCGCTCAGAAGGAAAAGAATATATCATGCAAGATGGCGATATTGTTTTATTTAAATTTAATGTATAAATTTGCAATAAGGTATTGAAAAATGAAAAAAAGTGTAGTATAAATAAAAAAGATTGCAAAAGAAAAATCATTTGTTTACTTTATGAAATCGCATTTGAAAGAGAAAAATTTCTGATAAATTCTTTTTCAAGGACAATAACATATTGCAAAATTGTAAAAATTTAAAAAAACTATTGCAATATGTAAAAAAATGTAGTATAAATATATAGAGAGGATTTATACTAAGTATATAAGAGATTAAAATAAAAAGGAGCAAAAGAAATGTTGAAAAGTAGAAGTTTAAAATTATTGTTAATCAGTGTTGTTATGATGGTATGTATGAGTAGTATGGTATTTGCAACTAACTCAGTTCCAACTTTAAGTGATCCAAATACTACATCTGGTAGTACAACAAATAGCTGTCTCTTATACACATCTCCGAGCCCACGAGACCGAGGCTGAT
>CAMCHB010000103.1 GCA_945874585.1 uncultured Clostridium sp.
TCGTGGGCTCGGAGATGTGTATAAGAGACAGGTCTTGTATGGTACAAAAAGATGCCTTTCCCATAATTCTTTTGGCAATCATTCTTCCAGCAACTGTTACATCTTTTTGCTCAAATTCCTCATAATTTTTTTTGATTTGACCTGCTGTATTTGTTCGGTTAAATTTTGTAATCGCAAATGGGTCTTTTCCTTCCTCTTGCAATTGTTCTAACTTATCTCTTCTGATTTTAATTAAATGATTCATGTCAATTTCTTCATTTACATTTTCCATGTCTGCTATTGTCTCCCTTCTAAAATAAGCTATCTATTGGATTGATTTCCAATTATCGCCTATTTTTTCTCATATTTTAATATTATATACCCAAATAAGCTGTTTTGTAAACAGCCACCTGTTAGATTCCGTTTCTAATCATCCCATGGTCTTTGACGATAATATGTTCTTTCTCCTCGATCAAAACCGTGGTCCTCTTTTTCCTTTTCTTCTTTTGTACATTCTTTGGCTTGTAGACTTTCAATTGAACTTTCAGCGCCATGCTTTTTCTCTGTTTCATATTCCATCACTTCATCATGGATATTGCGATTGACACCTTTGTTCATCATTTGTTCCACATCCCAAGAAGTTTGGTATTGTCCTTGGGTGCATAAATCAGCCGAAATGTATTTTCCTGTTGATTCATCTATACGAAGTTCTTGAAATTCAACTGTTCCACCAAATTCTAGGTTAACAGCAAAATCAAAATTTGGATTTCCTTTGATTTTCATAATTCCCATAATTGGCTGTTTTTCAACATTTTCACCTGTACGATCCAAATCAATGGATGTTTTCATGGTACCATAAGATGGATCAACACTCTCACATGGCACATATTTTCCATTACGGCTTCCACATATGATAAATTTATTTTCTTTTCTGGAATAAGCTAACACAGCATCCCCATCAAAATTTCTAGCCTCCGGTACTTTTTCATAAAAGCGTTTATCCTTAATTCGAATACAATGTGTTAAATCATTTGGATCAATTCCTAAATCTTCACCAATTAAGTTTTTATCTAAAACATCCACTTTATTTTTTCGCTTTTTTTCTTCCGTTTCTTTTTCCTGTGGCTCCGGATTTTCTTCTCCACTTACACGGTAATCCACTTCTTTTGACCTATAATTCTGCTCCATTGCCTGTTCAATGGTTTTATAATTTTTCGTTAAATATAATTTTCGGTTTTTATCTTCCAAACCAAGCAATTTATAATATTCTCCCAATTGTTTCTGAATTCTTTCTTGGTATTCTTTTTCAAGTACCATCTTTCCATCTTTATCAGCAAAAGCAATTTTTTTATGATCACGGTCATAAAATTCATGGACAGTTTGTTTTTCTCCCTCTACTTCGATTTCTTTTTCTACCACAAATACTTCTTCTTCTGAAAAAGCAGAATACAAATCTGTCTGATTAACCATTTCAAATTCTGTATAATAGGTAATATCACGAATATTCGTTTTTTTATCCTTTTTTTCTTTTAATTCCTTTTCTAGTTTTTTACGAAGTTTATCTCGACTTTCTATTACTTTTTCCAATTCTTCCTGTGTCATTTTCATCCTCCTCCATCACTTTTCTGATTATATCATGAAAAGATTATTTCGCAAACCTTTTCTTATATGATTATTCCCGATTTGTTTTCCAAGTCCAAGGAAAAAGTCTCAAAGAAATAGTAATCCTATTTTTCTTTGATTTGTTCTCACCCGATTTGAGTTTTCGACTAAAAGGAGAAAATCTCAAGGAGCTAGCGATTGTAGCTTTTATATAATAAAAACCCCAGGCACATATATGTGTCTGAGGTCTGATGGAAACGGAAACTAACGACGACGAATGGAATCAATCATATTCCACACACCCACAGCATTGTTGATGGTTTCCATGGTACGATCCATTTTCGTTCTTCCGTCATTATACTTAACTTCCTTATCATTATACTGTTTTTGGATTGAGACAATACGATCTTTTGAAATATCGGTGTATTTCGAAAAGATTTCTTTTTCTCTTTCCGTTACGGATGTGACTTCTGCAAATGTAACAGTTGTCCCTTTTTGCGTTCTTGCTAAGTTGTCCGCTTGTTCAGCAGCATACTTTTGCAACATCGACGTTTGCATCGGAGATGTTAATACTAAAATTGTTCCGGTATCCAGCGAATCTAACAATGCCTTGTAGTCACTGTAAGATTCCATCTTCCAAGCAGATTTTGCACCTGTAGAACGGTCTGAAGTGAAAATAATTGTGGTTTCGACTCCATCATCCAAAATCTTTTGATTTCCAAATGAGGAACCTAACTTTTCCATTCCACCTTTTTGAACTTTTTCTAACGTTGTAGCTTTTGCTTCTGTAGAAGAACCTAAGGATTCTAAACCTTTTCCAGAAGATACGGAAACAGATGTCTGCGTATCCATCGGAACAATGGTAACAGCCGCTTGGCTTACAACTGGTGCAAAACAAAGAACACCAACACTAAACATACTTGCCACTAATTTCCGCATAAATTTTTTTTCCATCATGATTTTTTCCTCCTTTATAATTATAAATGAGATGGGTTGATAAAAAAGCTTTCGCTTTTACTCTTTCATTATAGCACATTTTGGCGTATTTTTCAACATTTTAACCATTTCTGGGCTTTTCGGAGTACTGAGCCAAGAACAAATAAGAAAAATTGAAAATTTTTTTTGATTTGTTCTTGCCCGATTTGAGTTTTCGATTAAAAGGAGAAAATCTCAAATCGGGCGAGCGATTGTAGCTTTTTATATAATAGGAAAGTAATACTTTCCCATTATATAAAAAAATAAAAAACAACCACACTTAATTAAGTGTGGTTGCCTGGTAGGTCTAACGGAATAAACTTACAACGGTTGCTACGCCAGCTGCAATAGCTAACCCTTTCTTCCATTTGTCTTCCGTGCTTTCATTGGACTTTGTTTTGATTTCATATCTTACAACAGAAAATCTTTCCGTTCCAAGATATTGTGCTGCCATATCCAAAACTTCTGAATCAACTTCAGAGGCATTGGTAATGTTTTTGGTTTTTACACTGTAACGATTCTTTAAATTCAGAATTGCTTTTTCAGTATTGGTTGGTCTAACAACAGTAAAGATATAAATCTTTCCATTATCAACCGCCGACTGTTCAAAACGAGACCGAATTTGCATCGGTTCAGCGCTGGATAAATCAACAAATCGCATATCGCTTTCAATGTAAGCAATGGTGCAAACGCCATCGACATTGGAAGCATATGCTTCTTGTGAAAATCCAAAACCTATGGTGCACATTAACAAAGCAAAAGCGAAAAACATTTTTTTGAAAAACCGTGTTGTTGTAGTCATCATTATATGACCCTCCTTTTAATAAATAACATAAATGTTTACAACCTCATTATAGCATATTTGGTCTTTTTTTTCAACTTTTTTAAAATTTTTGATGCTTTTTCATTTTATTTGTGTTATAATATTATTTTGTTTTCTGTTTTCAATTTAAAATAAAAAATAGTTAGAATTTTTCTCCCTCTTTTTTTTACTTCGAACATGTCTCTTCTATCATGCGAAAGAACATAACGCAGACATTGATAAGCCAAAATACAAGTACGCCCGCTTCAAATAAGGGAAATCTACCATAAGTAAATGCGGATGACAATTTTAGTATATCCAATCCCATGATTAGAAACGCTAGTGTAAACCGAATTTTCGCCATGTATAAATCTCTGATTGGCGAATGCAGAAAAATGATATAGGTGATGGACCACAATATCTCCACCATACAACATACTTGATAAACGTGATACGACATGTTTCTATTCACTCCTTCCTAAAAATAAGCCTTCTTCTAATGTCTTGAAGGATTGTTTGCTAAAACTTCTTAGCAAACTGGATCTAAAAAATCCTAATTTTATTATACACCTATTTTTTCCTCGTTTCAAACAAAAAACTACATTGATTATAATCTGATTGCATTAAAATTGCATTACTTTAAAGAAATAAAGCCTTGTATCTGTTGAATATCAACTAATACAAGGCTTTAATGTCTGGTGCGAACAACGTAGATATTTACAACTTTTTTTCACACTTTTAACGATTGATACAAATATCAATCAATTTATATATAGATTAACAGATTTTTTATAAAAATCAAGAAATTTCATTAAAAAAGCTTGCGAAAATTTGTTTCTTTTATATTGATTTATTTTTAATTGTATACTATGCTAGTTCACATAGGAAATGATAATAATCAGATGTGGTTTTGCCACCAATTATACGAATCATCGTAGGAGAGGTGGTGATGTTTATGGTTAAAGT
>CAMCHB010000104.1 GCA_945874585.1 uncultured Clostridium sp.
AAAGAATCTATAGAAAATGGTAACCCTACATTGTGCATAAGTTTAATTAAAAAAATAAAAAAGTTAGATAAACTAAAAGAAAGGATGATTAAACAATGGACATAAGTATACCGTACTATGAAGACATGTCGAGAATTTCTAATAGTAATATAGGATGGTTCCTTAACAACGGACCTTCCTATTTGCATAAAAAGTTAACAGGAGTAATTCCAGATGAAACAGGTCCTCAATTAGAAAAGGGGACTATGATACACGAATTTATACTACAACCAGAAGAGTTTAGTAAAGATTACTTGGTTATACCACGAGGAGTAAAATCTCCAGCGTCAGATAAACAAGAATCTTTTTGTAAATCCCTCATTAATACAGTCGAAATAGAGCCGATTAAAGCGCTTCTAAGCGCTTATAAAGCTAACTATAGTATAGTTGGTAAGTCGGAAGGAAAAATGCTTGTAGAAGCCACGGAAATGGCTAATAACTTGAAAGAATATATCGAGCTGATTAAGGAGGGAAAGAAACTCATTACCTCAAATGCACTAAAGAAATGTGTAGATTCTTTAGAGAGTATACAGAATCATAAATTTGCATCGACGCTTTTAAATAATGAAAATTGGACAGAATTTCACGAATTTCATATAAATTGGGAGTACAACGGTTTAAAATGTAAATCTTTGTTAGATTGCGTGAAATTCGATTATCGTAGAAAGATATGCCAATTAATCGATTTGAAAACAACTGTAAAATTATGGCATTTCGAAGATAGTATGAAAACATACGATTATCTTCGACAATTGTGTTTTTATAAAATGGCATTGATGTGGTATCTCAAAAAT
The DNA here is from genome assembly GCA_945874585.1 of uncultured Clostridium sp. Classification (GTDB taxonomy): domain Bacteria; phylum Bacillota; class Clostridia; order TANB77; family CAG-508; genus CAMCHB01. The sequence goes on from CAMCHB010000104.1 coordinate 834, forward strand.
GAATGCAATGAAGATGTAACCGAATGGAATTTCGAATATTACATCATTGCAATAGATAGTACTAGTACTTCTGAAATAAGAGTATTCGAATTTACAGAAGAACAAGTCACTTCGAGAAAAGATACTATCGAAAATGCATTAGAACACATTAAATGGCATACTGAAAATAATCTTTGGGAGCATAGTTTAGAGTATTATAAAGGAAATGGTTGTGAGTCTATAGACCTATAAGGCATGACAAACTTTGAAAAAATACTTTTACCTTTAGTAGTTAATAACATAAGCAAAGAAGATATTTGTCCAGAATCTGGTTTTATCGACACCTATACAGTAGATGTCGATAGACCATCTTGGCAAAATGAATTTTTTATAGTGTACAATGACTTTATACGTAGTGAAAAATCTATAAATAGAGCACGAAAGTTTGAAAACAGTGGGAATTTAAAAAGAGTATATGTTAAATGCATAAACAACAAACCTTGTATTGTATATTCTTTTTGGATAGACCGTACACTTAAAATATTATATGATGACACATTTATATTAAATTCTAAACAGAAGTTTAAAATAGCGCAGTTTTGGGGAGCTTCTGATGAGATATTTGATATAGTGCTTAACCGTACTGTACAAAGTTCGGTTGAGCATAAAATGCCATTAGCCGATTACCAAAAAAGTATCGGAGAAAAATTAAAGGGAATAACACGATAGTGTTACTCCCTTTTTTATTTTTTTATAATAGTAGAAAAAGTCATTGATAGGATTTGGAATTTATTTTTTTATTCAGCTCCAGCTCCTTCAATTCCTGCTCCTTCGAATCCTGCTCCTTCAATTCCAGCACCCTCAAATCCAGGTGATTCTATTTGTGATTTATGTTTTTTAGATTTTGAAGATTTTGTATCTTTACCAATTCCACTTATAGATGTATCAACACCAAACTTGTTGAATATCATACCATACTTATTAGTATAAAAGCTAAGATTTTGTTTAAGTCCGTAATAACTGAACGATGTATGATAGTTATCTATCGGACCTAATGTTTTATACAAATCACGTTCCCATCTCTAATAATTCTTATAAGATCCAGATTTTGCGATTTCCGTAGGAGAATGCGAAGTAAATCCAGCAGCATCGAAAACTGTATTTAAACCAGAAAACCATTCTGAAATACCACTGTATAATACAGTAGCAGAGTTAACCATCTAAAATACTGTAGTAGGGTCCATATTTGCTAATTTTGACTCAAACAGTCTGAAATATAAATCGTCTATTTGTAATTTATAGATTCCGTATTTATAATAACCTTCTTCAAACGGAGAAAACGCAGAAGACTCTTTTCTTGCTAGTTCAGCATCTCTAGTTTTTCCAGGTTTTAGATATTTAGCACTACTGTAAGATGGAGGTGCGGGTGTATCATTAGCCCATTCATGTATTCCTGGCCAGAATACACCTAATGCAGCAATGAAGAACGTATACGTAATTAAATCCTTCCACGCATACTTTTCAACGTCAGATAGTACTTTTTTACCAGATTGATATTTTAATGTTATTATATTGCCCATAACTTTAAATAATCTAGGTATACTTCTGAATATAGCAACTAGTATTTCATCCTAAGGAGCTCCAGTTTCCCAGTTCCACGCCATCCTATTTGCAATCTACTCTTCAGTACGTTTTAACATCTTATTTGTAGGTTTTGATTTAGTAACACCATGCTAAATTGTAGTATGTCTTCCTGTCTCAAATTCCCTTACAGACGTCTCGTCTCCTCCCATAAAAAGATGTTGTAATTGCTGCGTCAACCATCCACGCATAGCCAAGACGAAATTACCCCAAATATTCTTTTTTATTTGTGGTATATCGTTATCTGGATTTATACCAGCCATAAGAGCTCCACGTTGAAGAGTAAATGTTCTTTCTTCAGTTTCAATACGTCTGTTTATATATGGTTCAAATCTTGGTTTAATGAGTGCCTCTCCATCTTTGTAATAATATGCATCTAATAATGTTTCCGTCGAAAAATTAAAATAGTTATTTGCTGCAGCTTTTGCATCTTTTGGAGATAGTCCTTTGTCTATAAACTTGTTTTTCAGCTAAGTTTTAGTATAAAATCCTTTTTCAACTTCATCGCCATCATAAAATTTATATGAGTTCATTTTTGAACGTAATAAAATTACATTTCCAAAATAATCCAATAGTGAGAATCCACCCATTAATATCTGTCCTGCGAACTTACGTATTCTATTTCTAGAAGTTCCAGTATTACTACGAATAAAATCTTTACTTATACCAAAACGCCTCATTAACGCTCCACTTAATGTATTAGGTATAGGATCTCCTATGTTCACTATCATCTTAGGAAGATCTTTAATAGATCCTGCAATGCCACGTATAAAATCAAAAAAGCTAAAATGCTTTCCCAATGTTGCTTCTGTTAGTATTCTAGAAACCTAATCTAAAAATCCTACACCCATTGAAAGACAGTTAATAGCAAGCATCTGTAAAGATGCTGTTCTATGATTTAATCTGGCAAGTTTTTGCACAAAAATTTTACGTTTACTATCAGATTCAGATGTATCCCACTAGTTGTCATAAAAATGAGATTCCATCATTTGTTTGAACATTTCATGAGAATTTTCACCGCTGTTTATTATATCGTCAACAGACTATTTAACTCTGTTAGAACTATCCATCTGATACATCAAAGCTTCTAGTTGAGATTCTATATTTTGTGAATTTTTATAGTTTATAGCCATATGCGCATATAGCTTTACAGCAGAAACAATATCTGTTGTTATAGTAGAAGGATCGTCCAACATTCTTGTAAATCTTCTAGGCACAGATAATCCACGTGATCCGTCTGGATTAGTTATATAAGAATCCATAGACCTCATTTCAGTATCATTTTCCTATATAGAAACGATAGAGTCGAATAGCTTTTTTCCTACATTCTTGAATCCTAACTTAAATGCTCTCGAAACAAGAGCCATGTTTTCAGCATTTATTTGAGGAAGTCTGTAGTCATACATATTTTGGTCAGGTGTACACATATGATAATATTTGTGCATACTATTTATGAGTTCATTATATAGATCTATTACCTCCTAATCCTATTTCATCAATTCATCATATTGATCATTTTTGTACAGTGGTTTCAATTCGCCATTTTTGTCTTTTTTATAAAGCATAGGTTGTACAGCCTCACCACTAGTAGTATCATAATCATTATTTACAAAAATTCCAAATGGATCATCTTTCTTGGAGAATCTTCCTGTAGGATTATATACAATTGTAGGTTCAATCTATCCAGTTTTTGAATTTTTAAAAGAATTCACACTAGGGGTGATGTATGTGAATATAGACAACGGTTCTATAGACGTTTGAGGCATTCCGTTTTTATCAAAATACGATCTTTCATATGTAAATAATCTGTCTCTTATACACATCTGACGCTGCCGACGATATGCAGTGTGT
>CAMCHB010000105.1 GCA_945874585.1 uncultured Clostridium sp.
TCAATTTCTTTTAAAACAGTTGTAGCATATGTTACTTCATCGATGGTTTGGATCGCTGTTGAAATTTCGTTCAATTCAATTCGGAAACCCTTTAATTTTACTTGTGTGCCACTTCTGCCAATAAAATGGATTTGACCATTTTTATCCCAATAGCCATAATCTCCTGTTTGATAAAGTAAAGTGTTTTTTTCAAAAGGATTTTTGCAAAAATAGGCTTGATTCCATTCTTCACGAAGATAGCCAGGTGAAACGCTTTCACCACTGATACAAATTTGACCAGGTACACCAATTGGTTGTAAATTAAAGTCTTCATTCACAATATAAATACGATTATTGGCGCATGGTTTACCGATGGAAACCATGCGATTGGTGCCACGTGTTTTCTTATGATGAAAGAAAGTACAGAAAATAGTTGTTTCAGCAGGACCGTAGCCATTTATAATTTCCATATTAGGATTTAAGTGGTAATAAGCATTTAAAGTACCGTTTTTGATCAATTCAATTCCAACCAATAATTTGGATAACGCAAGAGAAGTGGATTGCTGGTTAGCATATTGATAAAAATCATCTAACAGGTTGGCTGGTATGTGCACAAAGGTAATTTTGTTTTTTTGCAATGTATCATAAAAATAAGCGATATTTTGCATATCATTTGGATTGTACAAAAACAAAGTACTACCAAAAAGAAGTGAGGCAAATACTTCACCAACAAATAAATCAAAAGAAACATTAGCAACACTTAGAATACGGTCTGTTTGATCCAAAGGATGTTCTAATTGAGATTGAAGACCATATAAAAAGTTAATCATATTGCGATGTGTAATGGTTACACCTTTGGAAGCACCTGTTGTGCCAGCTGTGTAAATCAAATGTGATAAATCTGTCGAATGTATCATTAAATTTAAATTTTCGGTTTTATCATTTTTCCATTGAATTTGATCAAAAAATAAAATATGAGAACACTCAATTTCATAAATTGGATTTTCTACCAAAACATATTGAATGTGACAGTCTTTAAGACGTTGGTTAATCTGATGGATTGGCATATCCCATGAAAGTAGTAGAAAAGGACAATTTATTTTCTGAACGGCTAACAACGCAACAATCAAGTCCATATTTTTCGGCATGATAATCGCAATTGGCGTTTGGGGTGCAATAGAAAAAGTTTGCATATAATGGGCAAGTTGATTGGCTTTTTGATTTAATTCTTGATAAGTCATTTTACAATTTTGATCTTGTACAACTAGATGCTCTGGACTTTTCTGAACTTGCTTTTCCCATAGATCTACTAATGTTTTATCCAATGGAAAGTCTTCTCTGGTATGACAAAATGTTTTTAATAAGGTCTGTTTGGTATGAGCAGACAAGATATCAATCTTTTGGATTGGTGTTTGTACATTATTTAAAACATATTGCAAAGTTGCTATATAATTTGTTAGTAAATTTCGAATCGTTGTTATTTTAAACAAAGCAGTTGCGTACGTTATCCTAATTTCATGCGTTTTTTCGATGACTTCAACGGATAAATCATATTCACTTGTTTTTTGAGAAGGTTCCAGTAAAGTAAACTGATAATTGTTTGAGTCTGCTGTGTTATTGGGTTGGTAATGAAAAGTAATATCAAATAAAGGATGACGTATATTGGAGCTACTTAGGTTTAGTTTTTTGACAAGCAAATCATAAGGATAAGGCTGATGCTCTAAATTTTGAACCATTGTATGTTGAATTTGGATAAGCAGTTCTTGAAAGGTTTGATGAGAGCGGATGTGTGCTTTAATCGGAAGCATATTGACGAAGTTTCCGATTACCCCTTCTACTTTTTTTCCATAACGGGCATCAATTGGATTCCCTAAAATAATCGTTGAATCCTGTGTATACTGATAAAGCAGCACAGTAAAAGCAGCCAAAAACAATACATCTGGTGATACATCTAAAGTTTTAGCCAAGGCTAATAAATTTTGAAATTGTTCGGGTTCTAATGATTGTATAGCCATATTTCCCTTTTCATTTGAACGATTTGTTTTGGGATAATCATAAGGCAAATGAATGGTTGGAATAGGAGAGGATTTAAATTGTTGTATCCAATATTCCTCATTTGCTTGCATGGCGTTTTGTTTCACAGAATTGTATTCCCAATTGGCATAATCTTTGTAGTCTAAATCCATAGTTGGTAGTAATTGATTATGATAAAGCTCTAATAATTCTTGCCATAAAATTTGAATGGATTTTTGATCAGCTACAATAGGATGAGTATCGATTGCGATGAGTGTTTGGTTACCAATCAAATAAATTTCAGCACGTAACAAAGGTGGTTTGGCTAAATCAAAAGGTTTGGCGAAATGGTTCAAAATAGATGGAATATCCTCTTTATGACTTTGGTGAACGGGTATTTTTAGTGAAACATTTTCCTGAATCGATTGCACTAATTCACCATCTATGATATGAAAACCAGTTCGAAAACTACTATGTCTTTGTATTAAATATTGAAAAATATCTTGTATTTTTTTGGTGTCTAATAATTTGTCAAACAGTACAGCACTTGTTAAATGTTGTGTTGCGTGTTGTGATGGTAAACGATAAACACGATAAAATAGTCTCCTTTGGGTTGACGAAACTGGATAATAATCCTGTTTTGCACAGCGATGAATTTCTAACAAATTTGACCTGTCATGTAAATTGATCCAAGTGGCTAAACTTCGTATCGTACTATTGCTAAAAATATTGGCAATGGAAATAGTAACATCAAAATTGGTTTTTATTTGACTAAGCAAACGAATAGCACTTAGAGAGTCACCACCTAATTCGAAAAAGTCTTCATTGGTACCAATATCATCTATTTTTAAAATGTTTTTCCACATGGTCAACAAAGATTCTTCCAAAGGGTTCACTGGGTCTAATTTGGTACAAAGACTCGTGTGAACCATTGGTAATTGTTGTTTATCAATTTTCCCATTTAAGGTAACTGGTATTTTGGCAATTTTCACAAAATACGCAGGGATCATGTAAATTGGTAATTTGTTTTTTAAATAGGATTTCACAAAATTGATTTCGACAGGACCTTGTATATAAGCAACAATATAAGGGGTTTGGTGAATTTCTTTGACAATGGTTATAGCATTTTCCACACCCGGTATTTGTTGCATAACAGACGTGATTTCTTCTAATTCAATTCGATAGCCTCGTAGTTTGATCTGAGAATCGTTTCGACCAACAAATGAAATGGTTCCATCAGGATTCCAATAGCCAATATCGCCAGTGCGATAGCAGGTTTGACCAGGATAAAAAGGATCCTCCTGGAAAAGATCTCGCTGGGAAATAGTAGGACTTAAGTAACCTTTGGAAACATTTCTTCCAGCCACAAAAATTTCTCCTTTTAAGCCAATAGGCTGAATGTGTCCATGAGCATCTAAAATATAAATACGACTATTATCCATTGGTTTACCTATAGGTACAGTACCAGTTGGATGAGTTGTCTTATGGAAATGATAAAAACAAGAGAAAATAGTTGTTTCACAGGTTCCATAGGCATTGATAATCTCCATTTTACTATTCAATGATGCATATTGATTTAAAGTGGCATTTTGAATAGGGGCGATTCCAACCAATAATTTATTGATGGAAATATTACGATTTTTCAAATTCTCATAAATATCATTTAATAAATAAGGCGGTAAATACAAAAATGTAATCTGGTTATAAGAAATTGTGTGACACAAGAATTCAAGATCGGTTATGCGATTTTCTCCATAGAGAACTAATTTGGAACCATAAGAAAGTGGAACCAATAGTTCACAAAGGCTGATATCAAAAGAGATATCGGTTAAAGCCAAACAAGAGTCAGCTGTGCTAAATTTTTTATCAAAAACTGCATTAAAACCGTTGATAAAATTCATTAAATTATCATGTGTTACCTCAATTCCCTTTGGCTTTCCAGTAGAACCAGATGTATAAATGATATACGCAATATCATCTGGCAAAACATTGACAGTAGGACATGTATCTGAGCAAGAAGAATAGTCAATAGCATGCAAATTGATTGTTTGGCAAGAAAAAGAAGCCTCTTCTTCTGTTAAAATAGCTATAGCATGACTATTTTCTAAAATATAGGCAATACGGTCTTGTGGAAAAAGAGTAGAAATTGGTAAATAAATTGCTCCAATTTTATAAAGGGAAAGGAGTGCAATGACAAATTCTAAATCTTTTGGCATAGACACAGCTCTGTCTCTTATACACATCTCCGAGCCCACGAGACCGAGGCTGATCTCG
>CAMCHB010000106.1 GCA_945874585.1 uncultured Clostridium sp.
TGCAACAAGATTTTCTTCCTCAGATCGTGCAAACTACCTATTATCGCTATCTGGATGGATCGTTTCGCTTTTGTGGTTTATCCCTATTTTTTTGTTTCGCCTTTTTAAGTTTCCGCACCTCAGCCGCCCCTTTTTCTACCATTGCTTTCAGCTCCGGCAGTGAAGTATTCCAAATGGAAGAATCTTTGCTGAAAAAGCGGATACCATGCGTTTTCATAATTATGTCACCTATTTCGGGATATACCGTGACCACATCCGGCGGCTGCAATGGATACTCAATCAGGGGATGATATTTGATCTCCCCGGATATTTCCTCCAGCACCCTTTCTTCCATTTCCGGTGTGCAATCTTCATAAGCACTCCGTCCGGTCAGTTCATGATAGGCTGCATCCCCAACATAATTAAGTGATTCAAATGCACAATCTCCATACTTTTCTACCTTTGCTAAAGAATCCGGATTCTCCAGTGCTGCCATATAGATTTCTTTTCCCTGTGCGATCAGCCATGCCCTGAAATCCATAAATCCGTCATCCGAACAGCCATACTCTTTTATAAGTGTAGCTGCCGTCCAAAGCCCGTATTTATCGGCTGCATCCCGGTACCCGTGCATAATCGCATGAAATTGCAGGGATTGTTCCGGCGGCATACTAAGCAGTTCTTTTTTGATCCAGGAAATTGATGCTTTCATATCCTGTCCACACTGCTTTTTCATTTCTTCAATGAACTGCCAGAAAGTCTCTTTGTTAATTTCAGTTATTCCACCGCTCATATCAAACCTTCCTCCGTAATAAAACATTCTCTTTTATTTGCCTGTAACTAACCCCCATTATCTATCCCCTCTTTCTTTTTTCTTGTCTGCTTTTTTTGATACCTTATCCTGGCTTATATCCTCAAAAAAATACTCCGCCAGATGCTTCATTCCCTCGAAAGACTGTTCATCAGGCATGGCTATCGAAATAACCACGGCATCTATAAATTTTTTCCCATTTATTTCACGGTACAGTTCCTGGTAATCCCCCCAATAACCATCGCCGCCTGTCTTAATATCCTCATATCGACCATCAACCTCAATTAGATAGCATGCCGTATCAACGCCAATTTCTTTTCGATCTATCTTTTGTGACGCATACATCTTTCCACCCATGTATATGGAAAGATACTGCTCCGGAGCAAAATAGATTGTCATTGTTCTGGCTATAAATCCCGAATACTCCGGATGCTCCGTTTCCACTAACAACACGCCTGCCTTAAATCCCGGCTGTGGTCTGTAATCAAGCACCAGCTTCTGAAGTTTTTCTGGATCATTCCTATAATCCTCAAAATACATGGGATCTCCAAATTGAATCCGGTTGGGGCATTTGATTTTAATAGCCTCTTTTCTCATTCTCCTATCATCCTTTCCTAAAATAAATAAAACGCAGTAGGCACTGTTTTTACTACACCTCTGCGTTATCAATCGATTTTATTATTTTTCTGATTTCACTTTTACCGTGCTGTCTTTCCATCTTCTTAAATATTCTCTTATACCTCTTTCTACGCTGCCCGCGTCTTTTTCCAGACGAAGGCAGTGGAATCCCTGTATGTAGTTCATCATCATAATGCTGGTTTTCAATCCACCATAGTTTCTTTCCATATGCTCTCATTGTTTTCCTCTCTTTTGGGAATTGTATCCTCTATCAGACACAACACTATACCATAATTTTCTGTAAATGCCATTCACAGAATGCAACAAGAAACCCTTCTGAAAATTGTACAAATCACCTAACACGCTTCTCGTTTTACTATTTTTATTCGTACCCAATTTATCCTTGCCTTTTATTCCTTAGTGTTGCGTTTTGCCACATTTCGTTGTATAATCCTTGATTCCCGAACACTTTCCTTAATTATCATTTTCAAAGTTTATCGTTTATGATAAAATTAAATTATCTCAGTCAATGTCCGGAGGAAGAATAAGCATGGAAAAAATATTATTTTGTAACCTCGACTTATTAAAAAGAACCTTTGATGGAAACGATAATCCACTCCTTCAAAAAACACGTAATCAATTTTTAACTTATGCAAAAGAGTTATGCTCTGATGAAGAAAATCATATCTATTTCATCAGCCGCAATCAAAATTTGCTTAATTCTGCTGAAGATTATTTTGTTGAAAAACAGGGCTATTCAAATTTCAAATTCCGGTTACGTGAAAAAGCACGAGATTTTGTCATGCAACATCGACATCATAACAATTTATTTGTATTCATAGGGGGCAAAGAAGTCGACTTTCATATGGCTGTACATACACGATCATTATTCATTGTTCCGACATGGATTCCTGTAGAAGAAAAAGCCGAATTTTATGGTGTACATGTCGATACTCCTGAACAACTTTTTAAATTTATACGCACTTTAAATAACCATGAAAACTGGTATGCACAAGTCGAAATAGAACCGAATGTAACCGCATTATCACTAATGGATGGCAGATATAAGTATAAATCAAAGACGGATAATGAACGTGATATGATTGAACACTTTGAACAATTATTAAAATTTGGTCAAAGTCGAAATTATTATGATATTCTTTTGTACCATTTTCTTGCCGGGATGACAAACAGCAAACTATTTGATGATATAGAATTGTTTGGAATGATACCTTCCTCTGATTGTTCATGGAATAGAGATATTTTCAGTTTTATGAGACAAACAAGAATTATAAAAGGCAAACATGTCCCTCGTAAATTAACGTATGGTGAAAATTTACTACTAAGAAAAATTCCAAAGCAGAAAGCCCATTTAACACTTTCAACGGATCAACGTTCCATATTGGGTGCCCAAGAGGAGTTTAGAACGCTTTGTATTAATCCAGATTTTAAAAACAAAATTAATTCTTTACGAAAATCAGGGAACTTCAATGTCTGCATCTTTGATGATTATATGACACATGGGAACTCTTTCAATGCCGTAAGGAACTTACTAAAACAAATAGGAGCTAACCAAATCATCTTTGTTTCTCTGGGCAATTTTGGAAAACCTTTTCAAAAAAGAGATTATACAATATATGGAGATATCTATGATGTTGGCTATACTTATAGTCCTTTAAGTTCCTGTGTCAAATATCTTACTTATAATGATGCGGCAAAAGATGAAGTTTCTGAATTATATGATATTTTCAATTCATAACATTTATAGATAGGAAGTATTAACTGTGGAAAAATATTTTATTGCTCTATATAAATTAGGTATTAAAAATGAACTACTTCTAAAAGCAATAACTGAATACGACTCTGATTTTATAGTCCGTTTATTCGAAGGGAACACTGATATTTTTCTTACGAACATGGAATGGTTGCAGTACAGAGAAATATTTGAAAATCATTCTAATCTTATTGATGCGTTAGAATCAGCCGAAAATATTCTCCGAATCAATAAGCAAAATGAAATCCATACTGCAATATATTCAACGATTAACTATCCTCATAATTTAATGAGAATGGATAATCCCCCTGCTATTTTATACTATAAGGGAGCTAATCCTAATGCTGGCTTCGAAAAGGCTATTGCTTGTATTGGAACAAGAAAACCTACACGATTTGGCTTTAATGCTATCAATTATTTAATTCCTCAATGGGTAAATGAAGGATTTACAATTGTATCCGGGTTAGCTGCTGGAGTAGATAGACTATCACATATTTCCTGCCTGGCAGAAGGTGGTAAAACGATTGCTGTTCTGGCTCATGGTCTTGATATGGTTTACCCTGCTTCTAATAGGAAATTGGCTGAGAAAATATTGTTATGTAATGGTACATTACTTTCTGAATATCCTGTAGGCACAAAACCAGATAAGTTTAGGTTTGTTAATAGAAATCGCCTTATTGTTGGTCTTTCTAAAGTAACCGTTGCAATGGAATGTGAAGAAAAAGGTGGATCTATGCATACAGTTGAATTTGCCCAAGAGCAAAATTGCCCTATTTTTTGCCCTGATCCCGGTGATAACGCTCAAAAATCTCAATCAGGATTAAAATATATACTAAACAATAATATTGGGACTAAAATTAAAAATGGTCTAGACTATCAAAACGTCATTACATCAGCAGGTTATAACATTGAACAGCCTTCAATGAAAGTTAAATATATTAAAGAGCAGTATTTAAGAGCATTAATTACTGGTATTGAAGACGATTTTGTAATAAGATCTGTCTTTGACAAAATAAATCTGGATTATAATTCTGATTATACCTGCCTTAGCAACTTATACTAC
>CAMCHB010000107.1 GCA_945874585.1 uncultured Clostridium sp.
TACACACTGCATATCGTCGGCAGCGTCAGATGTGTATAAGAGACAGCTATTTTGGTATCTTTGTCTCCTACTTCAACTTTAATACCCTTGCTTAAATTTTTCTTACCGCTTAAAACTTCTGTAATACCACCAGCAAATCCGCCAGCCATTCCATAAACACCTGGTATTTCAGATACAGCAATACCAGCAATAACAGCTACTACATCATCTGCTATTTTAATTGTATTGTCCTCATTTATTGACTCTTCTTTGATATTTTCTAAATTTTCATTTTCCATCTTAAATTCCTCCTATAATTCAATTTGATAAAATGATATTCATTATCGTATATTAGTATATCAATATACCAATCTTTTTACAACTATTTTCTAAAATTTTATGCAAATATTTCTCCTTTTTGCATTTGATTTCCACGTAAAAAATCAGCTATTGGCATACGCTTTGCATTTTCGCCCTGAATTTCCAATATAGACAAGATGCCATCCCTTGTTGCAATCCATAATCCTTTTTTAGCATCAGCCTCTAGAATTGTTCCAGGTTCCACTTTTTTCCTGTCCTGTTTTGTATCTTGTGGTACAATTTGAGCTTTCCAAAATTTAATTTTCTTGCCTTGATAATTGGTATAGGCACCCATGATAGGATTTAATCCTCGGATTAAATTATGAATCTTTTGAGCATCATCCATTTTCCAATCGATTTTTGCCATACTTTTGGTTAAAAGAGGAGCCATCGAAAAATTACCTGTTTGTGGAATCCTTGGCGCTGTTCCCTCTTCAATTTGTTGCAAAGTTTCGATTAGCAAATCGGCTCCTATAGTAGCTAGACGATTCCATAATTCTCCAGTTGTTTCTTCTGGTCCAATTGTAACTTCTTTTTTTAAAATCATATCACCAGTATCCATTTTTGTGTCCATATACATGGTTGTTACACCTGTTTTCGTATCACCATTTAAAACAGCCCATTGAATTGGTGCGGCTCCTCTGTATTGTGGAAGCAAAGAACCATGCACATTGATACATCCATAACGTGGAATTTCTAAAATTTCTTTTGGTAAGATTTTTCCGTAGGCTACTACACAAATAAAATCTGGGTGAAGGCTGCGCATTTGTTCGATAAAGGTTTCGTTTCCTCTCACTTTTTCTGGTTGATAAATCGCCATATTTTCCTGTAAAGCATAAACTTTAACAGGAGAAGAAATCATTTTTAGACCTCTTCCCTTTGGTCGATCTGGGTTGGTAACAACTGCTACCACTTCATGTGAACCTTCGTTTAATTTTCGCAAAGATTTTTCTGCAAAATCAGGCGTTCCCATAAAAATAATTCTCGCCATATCTATTCCTTTCCGGTGTCTTCTTGTATGATTTCCATCGTACCTGGTATCATTTTTTCAACAAAAAGGACACCATTTAAATGATCTATTTCATGAGCTAAGGCTTGTGCCAATAAGTCACTGCCTTTTATTTTTACGTCTTCCCAATTGACATTTTTTCCTTCTACCCAAATTTGTTGTGGACGCTCTACTTTTGCAAATTTATTTGGAAAACTCAAGCATCCTTCTTCTACAATTTGAGATCCTTTTTCTTTTTTGATCACAGGATTGATTAACACAATAACACCATTGCCATCATATAAATCAATGACAATAATTCTTTTCAAAACACCCACTTGCGGAGCTGCCAATCCAAGTCCATTGAATTTATGCATCGTTTCCACCATATCATCAATTAGTTGTTTTTCTTTTTCTTCTAATGCTGGTACTTCTTTTGATATCTTTCTTAAGATATCGTCATCTTCTCCTCGTATATTTCGAATTGCCATAATTGCCTCCTTTAATTCATATTATTAGGATTTATATCTAAAATAATTCTTGTTTTTTGATTGGATTGATTATATTGGTTTAGCAAAGCATGAAAGATTTTTAGTAAGGTTTGATTCATTTTACCTTTCGCTATAATTCTCCATCGATAACGATTTTTCATTTTACTAATCGGTGATGGAACTGGCTGCATAACTGCAAAATCTGGTATAGCATAACATGCCTTTTTTATTTTTTGATAAAATTGCTTTGCTGTCTTTTGTACTTCTTTTTCGTTTTTGGAAACAAAACTAAATAAAATTATATCGCAAAATGGCGGATATTTCAACTGTTTTCTCATGCCAATCTCGGCTTCAAAAAACGGTAAATAATTTTGTTCTTTCGCATATTGGATACTATAGTGGTCTCGATTATAAGTTTGTATAATCACATGCCCTGGTAATTTCTCACGGCCAGCTCGTCCAGCTACCTGTGTTAGAATTTGAAAAGTCCTTTCTCCAGCACGATAATCATTGGTATTTAAGCTACCATCTGCTGCCACTACTCCCACCAAGGTAACATTGGGGAAATGATGGCCTTTTACTACCATTTGGGTACCAATTAAAATATCAATTTTATTTTCTTGAAATGTTTTCAAAATTTCTTCATGTGAATTTTTTTTCGTAACCGTATCCACATCCATACGAATGGTCGTTGCTTCTGGGAAAAGGTGATGAATTTCCTCCTCTAATTTCTGGGTTCCAGCTCCAAAATATTTAATTTTTCGACTACCACATACCGGGCACACCGTATAATTGGGAATTTGATAACCACAATAATGGCATTTCAATTTATTTTCAACTGCATGATACGTTAAAGTAATGTTGCAATATTTACATTTGGCTGTAAATCCACATTCTCGGCACATAACAAAAGTAGAATAACCTCGTCGATTTAAAAATAAGATGGTCTGTCTTTTTCCTTTTAAATTATCTTCAATAGCCTGGTGTAAAGCCTCACTTAACATGCTCTTGTTGCCTTTTGCTAACTCTTCTCGAAGATCCACAATAGAAACATCTGGTAAATGAGATTGATTGGCCCTTTGAGACAAAGTGAGCAATTCAATCTTTCCCTGTTTGCATTGATAAAAAGTACAAATATCTGGTGTTGCACTTCCCATCACAAATGGAATTCTATTTTTTTTGCACCAATAGCGTGCAATATCTTTTGCTTGGTAGCGTGGCGTCATGTCCGATTTATAAGAAGAATCGTGTTCCTCATCCATAATCACAATGCCCAAATTCTCGACTGGTGCAAAAATTGCCGAACGCGCTCCTATTACAATATTGGCTCGATTTTCTTTGATTTTATTCCATTCATCGTATCTTTCTCCCATCGATAATTTGCTATGCAAAACCGCTATACAATTACCAAAACGAGCTAAAAATCGATCGACCATTTGCGGAGTTAATGATATTTCTGGAACCAGCACAATTGCCTTTTTTCCTTTTTTCAAAGTTTCTTCAATTAGTTGCAAATAGACTTCCGTTTTACCAGAGCCTGTTACCCCAAACAATAAAAAGCTTTTGTAGATTTCTTGATCCATTGCTTCTTTCACTGCGTCAAAAGCTTTCTGTTGTTCTGAATTCAAAGGCAATTTTGTATCACGTGGAACCTCTTTATGTTCAAATGGATTTCGCTCTATTTTCTGTTCCACACTTTCAATATAGCCATTCTTCTCAAGTGTTTTTAAAATCGCATCACTAGATTCTGTTAGCATTTTTAAATCTCCCACATAAATGCCATCATTATCACGTAAAAACTCAATGACACGACGTTGTTTGGGGCTTTTGATGCATCCATCTTCCAAAGCATTTTCAATCTCATCTATCTCTTGTTTCAAATAAATAAAACGTCCCAATTTATCTTTGATACGATTTTCTTCTTTTGGACATTCACTGCCCGGTGGTAGCATTAGTTTTAATCCATCGTAAATATTGCAAAAATACATTTGTGACATTCTTTTGGCAAGTTCCATTTGATCACTGGTAAGTGTATTGTCCAGCACTTCTAAAATAGGCTTGGTTGCCACTACAGAATTCTCTTTTACGGCATAAACAAAACCTTCTTTTCCTTTCTTTGCGTTTCCAAAAGGAACCAAAACCTTACTTCCCACTCGAATGGTTTGGCATAAATATTCTGGTATCTGATAATCAAATACTTTATTTAATTTTTTGACATGACTATTGATAATAACTTCTGCAAACATTTCTTCTCCTTTATTCGTCATTATCTTATCATTTTTATTTTATTTTTTCAACTCTTTTGCAGTAAACAGACATGAAAATGAACCC
>CAMCHB010000108.1 GCA_945874585.1 uncultured Clostridium sp.
ATATAGATCAAATGTATGTAGATAAATTAAATGGAAAAATAACTGAAGTAATGTATGAGAGGCTATATAAAAAATTAATAGATGAAGCCAAACAAAAAGAAAGAGAATACATAGAAATAAAAGAAATGCAAGACAATTCAAAACAAGATGATAGCGAAAATGTAAAAAAGATAGTTAGAGAATTTCTAGAATTAAAAGAAACAACACCAGAAATGATAAAAGTAATTATAAATAGAATAGAAATACACCAAGATAAACAAGTGGATTTATACTTTAATTTTAAACAATTAAATAATATTAAACAAAACTGTCTACTTTGACATCAACCAGAAGGAATATCAATGGCTGTTCCAATGAAAAATGGTGGGATGAGCAAAGGCAAAGTGATTTGGTACACATTATTGTCAGGTGTTACGACTGGAATAGGTGCGTTCTTTGGAGCAGTTGTAGGAAGCGTTTCGCAAACAGTCATTGGCCTATGTCTGGCTTTTGCAGCTGGTGCCATGTTGTATTTAGTAGCAGGCGAATTATTACCAGAATCCAATCATCTTTATACAGGAAGAATGGCAACCTTGGGGAATATATTAGGATTGTTAACTGGTGTGTGGGTAATTCATTTATAAAAGCAAAAAAGAATCTATAAAATGTGAAAAAAATGGTATAATAAAAGAACGAACAGGAGGAATAAAATGAAAAAAATCATGTTTATTTGTACAGGCAATATTTGTCGAAGTGCTATGGCCGAAGCTATGGCTAAGAAAATGATCGAAGAACAGAAAAAACCAATTCAAGTATATTCATGCGGAGTATGTGCAGAAAGTGGAGATTATTCACCATATGAAGCAATTGAAATCATGAAGGATGAATATGGATTGGACCTAAAAAATCATCGTGCTACCCATATCAAAAATTCTAATATAGAACAAATGGATTATATTTTTTGTGCAACTTATAGCCATAAATTAACCGTTGTTGAAATGTATCCAGAATTGGAAAATAAGGTCTATACCATGAAAGAATTTGTGAGTGATGGAATATGCCATGATTATGACATAAAAGACCCATGGGGCTACGGAGAAATGGTTTATCGAAAATGTGCGCAAGAAATATATGAAATTGTGAAAAAAATAATTGATAAACTATAAATTGTATGATAAAATACGAACAAAAGTTTAAGGAGCGAAAAAAATGTCAAATAAATGGGATGAATTAAATGAAAAACAACGAGAGGCCGTTATGCAAAAAGACGGTCCTTGTTTAGTTATTGCAGGAGCAGGAAGCGGTAAAACAAAAGTACTAACAAGCAAAATAGCCTATTTAATAGAAAACGGGGTAAAACCTTGGAATATATTAGCTATTACGTTTACCAATAAAGCGGCCAATGAAATGAAAGAAAGAGTAGAAAAAATGGTAGGCGAAGGTGTGAAAGATATGTGGATGGGAACATTCCATTCCATATGTGTTCGCATCTTAAGAAGAAATATTGACCGAATTGGTTTTGATTCTTCTTTTGCTATTTTTGATACCTCCGATCAAAAAGCATTGATTAAGGAATGCTTCAAAGAATTGGGAGTAGACGATAAAATGCTAAGTGAGCGTTCTGTACAAAGTGAAATTAGTCAAGCTAAAAATGAAATGTTAAATCCAAAACAATACGAGATTAAGGTAAGCGGAGACTATCGTAGAGAAAAAATTGCACCTATTTATGCATTGTATCAGAAAAAATTAAAGCAAAATAATGCTATTGATTTTGACGATATCATCAATGATACCATTCAAGTAATGTTAGAAAATCCAGATGTTATGGAATATTATGCAGATAAGTTCCACTATGTTTTGGTCGACGAGTATCAGGATACCAATAAGGCACAGTTTCAATTGATTACAATTTTAGCATCTAAGCATGGAAACATTACTGTAGTTGGTGATAATGATCAGGGCATTTACTCATTTCGAGGAGCCGATATATCTAATATTTTAAATTTTGAAAAGGATTTCCCAGGAACCAAAATTATTAAATTGGAGCAAAATTATCGATGCACCCAAAACATCTTAGATGCGGCCAATGCAGTTATTAAGCATAATGAGACCAAATACGAAAAAAAATTGTGGACGCAAAATGAAAAAGGTAGCAAACCAAATGTATATTGTGGTGACAATGAATATGACGAAGCAAGTTATATTGTCGAACAAATTCGCCGCCTAAAAAGAGAGGAATATTTGAATTATTCAGATTTTGCTGTTTTGTATCGTATGAATACACAATCCAGAAGTATTGAGGATATTTTGAGAAGAGAAGATATTCCTTACAAGATTGTTGGCGGTTTGAAATTCTATGAAAGAAAAGAAATTAAAGATACGATTGCATATTTAAGATTTTTGAATAATCCATCCGAAAATATTAGTTTAAAAAGAATTATCAATGAGCCGAAAAGAGGTATTGGAAAAACTAGTATAGAACAAATGGAACAAGTGGCTAATGAAAACGGTGTTTCTTTGTATGAGGTGATTCAAAAAGCGGATACATATGGCTTAAATCGAGTTTATGCCAAAACAAGGGAATTTGTTACGTTAATTGAAAATCTTAGAAAAGTAAAAGATGAAATAAAAATTTCAGAGTTGATTCAGAAAATTTTAAAGGACTCTGGCTATGTAAAAGCACTTGAATTGGAAGATACCAAGGAAGCAGAAAATAGAATCGAAAACTTGGATGAATTTTTAACGGTAGCGATTGAGTTTGAAGAAGAATTAGCCGAAAATAGTTTGTCTGACTTTTTGGAGGGAATTACTTTATCTAGTGATTTGGATGGAGTAGAAGATTCAGAAGATTCGATTACTTTAATGACATTACATAGTGCTAAGGGATTGGAATATCCAGTTGTTTTCTTAGTTGGTATGGAAGAAGGAATTTTCCCAGGTTACAAATCAATTGGTGAACCAAAGGAATTAGAAGAAGAAAGACGTTTATGCTATGTGGGAATTACAAGAGCTAAGCAACATTTATTTTTAACATGTGCAAAGCAAAGAACGATTTTTGGATCTACAAGTTGTAACGCAGTATCTCGTTTCCTAAAAGAAATACCAGAAGGCATGTTAGCATGCGAACAAGATATTTTTCACAAGAAAAAACAGGATTCTTTTGAGGATACTTCTTATGAATGGAAGTATGGAACACCAAAGGTGAGCTTTGCACATGGCAATATGGGAAGTCATGTAAAGCCAAAACAAAGTTATGCTTTTCGTACTGCTGCAAGCTTTTTGAATAATTTAAATCAGGGAACAACTGCTGGAAAAACCATCGATTTAACACAATATACAGCAGGAAAAAAAGTTTATCACAAAAAATTTGGAGTTGGTAAAATCAATTATGTAGAGCCTGAGGGAGAAGATTTAAAGGTGGATATTACATTTGAAAAATCAGGCCATAAGAGACTAATGGCAAAATTTGCTGGGTTAGAAATTTTGTCAGATTAAATCAAAAAATTCGTGTCATAAGGCACGAATTTTTTGGTTTGCATAATTATCACAAATTTGGAAATGCTATCAGTAATCTCATAAGAAAGGAAGGGGTACAATGGCAAATTTAACACAAGTTGAGTTACAAAATTTAAGACATTTAATCGGAGCACACGAAACGGCTTATCAGAAATTTACCAATTATGCGAATCAGTGTGTGGATCCACAAATTAAGCAATTGTTTTCTAAATCAGCACAAGATGCTTTAAATGGAAAGCAAAAATTATCAACTTTTTTAAATTAGAGGAGGAGAATATGGAAGAAAAGTATATGGTAAACGATGTTTTGGAAGGGGCTAAAAGTGAATTGGTAAAATATCAAAATATGATTTCTGAAACAGAAAATATGCAATTGAGACAGACTTTACAACAAATGAGAAATAACAGTGAATCTTTTCAATATGAAGTTTTTAAGATTGCACAAAATAAGGATTATTACATTCCAGCACAAGCTGCAACACCACAAGAAATTAGTAAAGTGAAAACAGAACTAAACGTTTAAAACCTTTAGACAAGTTACTATAAAAAGCGAGAGAAATGTGCTAGGGAATAGCCTGTCTCTTATACACATCTGACGCTGCCGACGATATG
>CAMCHB010000109.1 GCA_945874585.1 uncultured Clostridium sp.
ACTGGTGCTTTTTGTTCATAGAAAATAACAAAAGACGCCGTAATGTATGGCATCAAAAGAGCCATTCCGATACAAAAAACCAATAAATTGATAACCGTTGGCAATTCGGCTGCCACAAATAGTGAATAAATAAAGGTCACCAATAAAACCCAACCCCAAAAAGAACAGTATAAGCAAAACAATCTCCAACGATTTCCCCTCATCATAGTTTCACTTTTCTCAACACAAAATTTGGCTGATTTTTCTGGTTGATCATAAGCAATAAAATAAGAAAATGCATATAATAAGCATTTGGGAACCATGGCAACAATCATAGCCAAATAACCAATCATTCCGACTATCATTAAGCATAGATATGTTTGAATGGTTGCGGTATAGTTTATGGTTTCACTTGATTGCAATGCAATAAAAAAGCCAGAGATCATCAGTTGAATATATCCAATAACCAAGGCAAAAGCAAATACAATTAGCAAAATAAACCATGGCAGAATTTTTCCTAAAATACGAAAAGTAATTTTCCAAATTTTCTTAAAATTTTGAAATCCCTCCTGTAAAAAGCCAAATGGCTTAATTTTTATCTCTCTTTTATATTGCATCATAGCCCACAAATAGCCAACATTTATTGGTACTAAAACTGCTAGACCAGCCAAAGAAACAATGGTATAAAGAAATGATATCCATCCTTTACTCTCATTGGTAAGAACCTCTAGTAATGTTAAAATTACCATATAAATCAAAGAAACCAAAATAGCTGTATTCCATCTACCTTTTAGATTTTCTCTTGCTTTCTTTCGAATTTCTGCTGCCTTCAATCCAAATCCCTCCTCTCTTGTTTTTCTTTTTTACTGAAGTTATTGTAACACAATTAGTTGTGCTTTCGCAACAAAAATTTATATAAGCAAAAAGAGAAAAGTGAAGCTAAAAATATTGTCAGTAAAATTTCATCCTTAATGATATAATAAAAATAGAACGAAAGTGAGGAATATTATGAATAGTGTAGATTTAATGGATTATTGGTTTAAAAGGCTTGTATGCAAAAAATAATCCAGATGACCCAATAGCACCTAAAATTCATAATTTAATAGACAAGTAAGAAAACTTTTCTTACTTGTCTATTTTCATAGATAGTTTCACTTTTTGTCTATCACGATCTATTCCAATTACTTTGACTTTTACAATATCTCCTACAGATACTACATCATATGGATTTTTTACATATTGCTCTGACATTTCAGAAATATGAACCAATCCATCGTGTTTTACCCCAATATCGACAAATGCACCAAAATCAATCACATTACGAACAGTTCCTGTCAAAATCATTCCTTCTTGTAGATCTTCAAATTTCAAAACGTCAGCACGCAAAATTGGCTTTGGTAATTCTTCTCTTGGATCTCTTCCTGGCTTTTCTAATTCATTGATGATATCTTGTAATGTTAATTCTCCTACCTTTAATTGTTTTGCCATTTCTTTTACTGGTACTTTTTTTAGATCTTCTCTCAGTTTTTGCAAAGTTTCTTTGTTTTGAATGGATTTGTCATCATATCCTAATTGAGCAAGTAAACTTTCTGCTACTTCATAACTTTCTGGGTGTACAGCTGTCATTTCCAAAGGGTTGGTTCCATCAAAAATACGCATAAATCCTGCACATTGTTCATAAGCCACTTTGCCCAATTTTGGAACTTTTAGCAATTCTTTTCTTGCTTTTAAGGTGCCATTTTCATCACGATATTTTACAATATTTTTCGCAATTGTTTTATTGATTCCTGCTACATAAGACAATAATGATGGTGTAGCTGTGTTAACATCGACTCCTACAGAGTTTACAGCATCTTCTACAACACCTGCTAAGCTTTCGCTCAATTTTTTCTGATTTACGTCATGTTGATATTGCCCTACTCCTATGGATTTTGGATCAATTTTTACAAGCTCTGCTAATGGATCTTGCAAACGTCTTGCAATTGAAATAGCTCCTCTTAGGGATACATTGATATCAGGATATTCTTCTGTTGCTAATTTGGAAGCAGAATACACAGAAGCACCAGCTTCACTAACAATAGCATAAACAACCTTTCTTTGACATTGCGCAATGGTTTCTGCTACAAATTGTTCTGATTCTCTAGAAGCTGTTCCATTTCCAATTGCTATCATATCTACTTGGTATTGATCAATCAATTGCATTAGTTTTTTTCTGGCCCCTTCCACATCGTTTTGTGGTTCGGTCGGATAAATAGTGGTTGTATCCAATAATTTACCCGTTCCATCAATAACAGCAATTTTGCATCCTGTACGATAAGCTGGATCAAATCCAATCACATTTTTGTTTTTTATAGGTGGTTGTAACAATAGTTGTTTTGCATTTTTACCAAAAACATGAATTGCCTTTTGCTCTGCTTTTTCCGTTAATTCAGTACGTAATTCTCTTTCAATAGAGGGCTCAATCAAACGTTTATAAGCATCTTCAATTGCTTGACTTAAAAATGGTGCAAATGCACTGGTTTTGTCTTGGATCATATCTTTTTTTATAAATTGTATGATTTTTTCATCCGGCTTTTCGATTTTTACCTTTAAAAATTCTTCTTTTTCTCCACGATTCATAGCTAGAATACGGTGACTTGGTAACCTGTTAATAGTCTCACTAAAATCATAGTACATTTCATATGGTGATTTTTCTTCTTTTGCTTGCTTTGAAACAATGGTTGCTTCTCTCCAACACATCTTTTTCATTCTTTTTCGATACTCTGCTTGATCTGAAACATTTTCCGCTATGATATCCATTGCCCCATTGAAAACGTCTTCTATGTTTTCAACACCTTTTTCTGGTGCTACAAAAGATTTGGCAATCTCATATAAATCACGTTTTTCTTTTTGCAAACAAAGTATTTGAGCAAATGGTTCTAATCCTTTTTCCTTGGCAATCGTTGCCCTGGTTCTTTTTTTCTGCTTATATGGTCGATATACATCTTCTAATTCAGATAATGTTTTTGCCTGTTGAATTTCTTGTTGAATTTTTTCATCCAATTTTCCCTGTTCATCGATCAATCTTGTAACTTCTTCTTTTCTTTTTTCCAAATTACGCAAATAGGTTAATCTTTCATCTAAACTTCTTAAAATTTCATCACTTAAATTACCTGTTACTTCTTTTCGATAACGTGCAATAAAGGGAATGGTATTTCCCTCATCAATTAGTTGTACCGTTTTTAAAACTTGAGATTCCTGTATGTGCAACTCCTCTGCAATTCTTTTTTCTATTGTATTCATATGATTTCTACCTTTCTATTATTCCATTCCTAAATAACTGTTATAAGTTCCTTCTTTTATAATTACTTGATCTTCACGTATATCAATAATTTTATTGGCTACTGTTTCTACTAGCTGATGATCATGAGAAGTAAATAAAAGAACACCTTTGAATTTTTTCATTCCTTCGTTTAAGGCTGTGATAGATTCCATATCCAAATGGTTGGTTGGCTCGTCCATCATCATAAAATTAGCTCCTGATAACATCATTTTGGCTAAAACACATCTTACCTTTTCTCCTCCTGATAAGACATTTACTTTTTTAAGAGCTTCTTCCCCTGAAAATAACATTCGGCCTAAGAAACCTCTTACAAATGTTTCATCTGGATCTTTTGAATATTGTCTTAACCAATCCACAATTGGTATATCTTCTTGGAACAAATAATGATTGTCCTTTGGGAAATAAGCAGTTGTAATGGTTGTACCCCAACGAATTGTTCCTTCATCTGGTTCCATTTCTCCTGCTAAAATTTGAAATAGAACGGTTTTGGCTATTTCATTATCTGCCAAAAAAGCAATTTTATCTTCACGATTTACTTTAAAAGAAATATGATCTAAAATTTTCTTGCCATCAATTGTTTTGCTTAAATTTTCAACTGTTAAAACTTCTTTTCCAACTTCTCGATCTGGCTTAAAATCAATATAAGGATATTTACGGTTGGATGGCTGGATTTCATCCAATTGAATTTTTTCTAAGGATTTTTTACGAGACGTAGCTTGCTTTGATTTAGATGCATTGGCACTAAATCTGTCTCTTATACACATCTCCGAGCCCACGAGACCGAGGCTGATC
>CAMCHB010000110.1 GCA_945874585.1 uncultured Clostridium sp.
TAAAGATGCTTTTGCTTTGTTAAAACAGACACGACTTAATCCATCTAAGGATGCTATTCGTAAAAATGAGATGTTGCGTGATATCCTTAATGAAATACGTAAGTAATGAGTTATTTAACAAATGAGCAACTTTTAAAAATCAAGTCTAATGTGAGTTTATTATCTATAAAGGACATAGATGATATCTCACATTATTCATTTGATAGTAAAATTGATGAGTATAACGATTTTCTTAAAATTGCCGATAAATTTTATGATATCAATATAAGTAAAACTTTCTTGCTTATACATAATACTACAAATGAATTAATAGCGTATATGACATTATCTGCCGATTCTATAAAATTAACAGGTGAAGAAAAAGATAATCATGACATATCTAAAGTTCCTTATGCGTCTGTTCCTGCTTTGAAAATCGGCAAGCTTGCAGTCAACAAAGAATTAAGTGCGGATATTCGAGTAAAGGGATACGGCTCATTTATGTTAGAACTTGCAAGAGCATTTGCCTACAGTATGAACGATTTAGGCGTTGCTTGTCGTTTTATAACTGTTGATGCAGATATTGAATACTTCCCTGATACTCCTCGATTTTATGAAAAGAATGGGTTTGTAGAAAACTTAAGTAACAAAAGTAGGAACGCTAAGAACACAATAAGTATGAGAAAAGATATTTTTACATCTAACTAAATACACAACATCAAGACACCTTCGGGTGTCTTATTTTATGCACAAAACAAAATTGTAGCACCCCAATCAGGGTGCTATTTTGATAAGAATTATGTATAGAATTTTTAACGAGAGGATTTGATTTGTATGAAACAGTCGTTTCCAAGAAAGTATTGGTATGTGCCACTAATTTTTTCTGGCACTGCCTTAATAATCGCAAGTATTAAAATAATTATAACGCTATAATTGCAACAACTAAAGCCCCAACAGAGATTAATGTTGTAACTCCCCACCAAACCCATTCTTTTATTCTTGCGTTGCGTTCTTTAGTTTTGTTTTCAAAGTAATGAACACAAGAAGATTTTAGAGAGAGTTTCCAAAATATACTCAGGTCGTCGTGAACAGATTTTTGAGTGATATCAAGTAAGTTATCTTCGTTTAAAAGATAAATGGACTGAATTACTTCTTGCTCGGTTAAACCTATTTCTGGTAACTCGTGTCTGTTCACTGACACCTCGTTTGTTTTTGAATTTTGGAATTTGTTGTTGAGAAATTTTACAAGTTTTTCTTCGTTTGTCATATGTATCCTCTCCTATTGAGTTTGTGGGTTGGTTAATTTTTATGAAAGGAAGTTGTTATGAATACATTTAATTGTACTCTTGAATTATCAAATAAAGCCGAATGGCTACAACACATTTCTAAAACAGTTAATTTAGAGCATACAAAATGTCCTGAAGAACTGTTGAAGAATGTATGTTCATTCGACTTTAAATTTGATACTATTTTACAGTAATACCTAACTTTTTTAACTGCGAGACAAAATCCTTAACAAATTTGCTTGTGTCTACTTCGGTGTTGTTACCACAGGAAGAACAGACGAATTTGTATGTTTTGTTTTTGAACACATCTTTGGTATTAAAGGTGTGTTCTTTCTTGCAGTCTGGATTACCACAAGGGAAAGAGATTTTAGGATTCTGTTTACAGAAAACTTCTATGTACTTATCCATTTTTATTGCTCCTTTCTTATGAATTGGTCGATGTAGCGACTATTGGTTTGGGTTGGTTATCTCATTTCTTTGCCGTACAAAACATCGCATATGGCGATTTTTTCTATTGTTTTGCCATTAGTTGTATAGTTAATCCATATAAAATCATCTTGTTTGGCAGATTTGTCTTTGGAGTTGATTTCTGTTGTTCCATCAAACAACACAGAATAATTATCTCCTAAGGAGTTTTCGTATTCAAAATTGTTTAAAATTTTGTTTACGTCATCTCCTACAGAAATACCTTTGTATGTAATAATGTCCTTATCAGCTACAACAATATTCCTTACGTGGTCTTCTTTATTGACAAAAACATTATTTTGTTTTGATTGTGTACTTTTTAAGGCATTGTTCAAAATTTCAAATCCACAACTTTCAAAGTTGGATTTGTTGTCGTAATAAGATAGCATATTTCCATTTACGCCTATCTCATAAGGATTAGATATCATTGAGTTGGATTGTTTTTGAGAGCAACCACATAACAATATAGACAGTAAGAGAGTTGAGACTAAAAGTTTCTTCATAATAAAACACCTCATTATTTAATACTTTTCATATAAGTATACCACAATACTTTAGAAATGTCAATATTCCACAGGCATTTTATGTAAATTAGTACGAATTTCAAAACACAATTAACGAATATATCAACGGTATTAAATAACACAGGAAATGCTACAGCGTTATTAACATCTTTTAATGCACTGGACGCAAGTCAACAAAAAGTCTTACTTTCATCTAAGTTGTTAAATGAGCAACAAAAATCTCAATGTATGACAATGGCTGCCTTATCGTCTGCCAATATGAAATATACAGCAGAAGAATTGGCTAAGGTTTCAGGTATCTCTGCTGAAACTATGGCTAATTGGGGTCTAACTCAGTCCACTGATACATTAACGATGTCTCAGTTAGCAGAATTAGCATCAAGTGACGCACAGGCAAAAAAAGTGTTAGAGAAGATAATCGCACAAAATGCTCAAAAGGTTGCTAACGGAGAAATAACTGCGTCAAATATTAGCTTGGCAGCGAGCGAAGGAACTGCAACCTTAGCTACAGGCTCGTTCACAACAGCTATAAAAGCAAACATCTCTGCAATGTGGACTTGGATGAAAACAACCCCATTGGGATGGCTAACACTTTTGGCAGCTGGTGTGTTTGTGGCAGTAAAAGCTTATGATATATTTACAACATCTGTTGAAGAACAAAGAGAGGCAATGGAGAACTCGGTTTCTGCGTACGAAGAGGCTCAAACCGCTTTATCAAATACTACAACAGAACTTAAAAATCAAGAGCAAGCTATGGATGATTTGCTTGCAAAAGAAAAATTAACTTACGCTGAAAAAGGTCAACTCGAAGAACTGAAGCAGATTACTGCTGAGTTACGAATTCAAAAAGACCTTAACGAAAAAAATGTTGACAAAACGAAAAGAGAAGCGGCTGTCGATGCGTCTAAGTTATTTAAAAAGCAATTTGGAGATTATGAAATTTCCGAAAGCAAGATAGATGAATATGAGTATAATGCTGATTTAATGGGCAATAACGCCATACTTATTTCGGAAGAAGACGATATTTCTGCTATGTTGGCTGGCTATCGCCAGTTTATGGAACTGCGTAAGCAAGCATATGAAGAGGGCGACCAATACAATATCGACCACTTTACAGGATTGACAGATGATATGAAAGATAACGGAGTGATAAACAGCGTATCTCCCATAAGAGATTACGAATACTCGGCAATCAATGGAAGTACAGAAAAAAACTTTCCGATTGAATATACGGTAAAATATACAGGTGCCGAAATAAAAGACCAAGGCAATTATCCTTTTTGCGTTGCCTGTGCTTTGGCAACCGTGTTAGAAGCATGGATACAGAAAATATACGGAGAGAATATAATAATCTCAGAAACATTCAATTTTGGGGCTTTGAGAAAAGACGCTTTAGCAATTAACGGAATGATACATTCCGAAGCATTGAAAATGCAGACGGAAATAGGAAGCGTTTCAAAAGATATATTTGACGTTGTTCTCGGTATGCCTGAAATATACAATGAAATTCAAAAAATAAGCGGTTTGTTTGAGGAAGCTAAAAAATGGCGTTTTGCCAATTACGTAAAGCTTAATAACGGAGATACAAAAACAGGACGTCAAAAGGATTTGGAAATAAAAGACGCATTAACAAAATATGATGTTCCTCTTTTTGCAATAAGTCCGCATCATTTCGGCGGAAGTCATGCAATTGCAATTATAAAAGAGAAATTCTATTTAGTCTTCTAATAAACCATATTCTTCTCGCAAATCGTATGTTAAATCTTCAAACCCTGCCATATCTGTCGCAAGACCACTCTTGCTTGTTTCATTGTATTCGGC
>CAMCHB010000111.1 GCA_945874585.1 uncultured Clostridium sp.
TGCTCAGGTGCTTATAAAAAATATTAAATTATAGTGTTGCGGAATTAAGGTTATACTGGCTTATAATTCAGAAATTTTATCTAAATTTGCAGTAATTCCTATCTTCATATCCATACCTTCTTCCTCTACGGCTCCGGTTCCTTTGATGCGCAAATTTGCCGTTCCATTTTCATTCAGGTCAAGATAAAAATTACCAGTGAAACCATCCTCGGTAACACTATCGCTTACCCAATTACCAACACTGCTCCTTGTCAACACAAGAAGTCATTGCCAACATACTTATGACAGCAACAAATACGAATAAAACTTTTTTCATAAATTCAGGTTTTATAATTAAACAATACGATTGCCAAGTTTCAAAACGCATAGATTTTTTGTAGTAAAACAACTAAAAATCTCCTGCTTGCTCTGCTTTGGTAACCTTAATTTTAGCTCCTTGACGTTTGCATTCTTTCAGTTTTAATACAACTTGGTAATTATAGCCAGGAACTTGGTAAGAACCTGTCCACTCTTTTCCTTTTCTGTCATTAGGGCTTATGTCCAGAGAGACATAGTGCATACCATTAGGATGTTCATAACCAACACTAATATTTAAGTCATATCTATAAATATATCCTTTCATAGTTTGAACATCATCAGGCACGGATACTTTGTTACCATCAATAGTAACCGTAAACTTGGTGTATTTTTTGTTTAAAAGCGCATCGGTAAGAACGGCATCAAAAACATATACACCTTGATATATCGTTCCTTCGTCATAGTCAGCAATCACACCATTTATTGTGGAATTTTGTTGAGTTTTATTTGCTGCAACATCAAATGATTTTTTACATTCTTTATTTACGCGACCATAAGCTCCATCTAATACAAAAAAAGCTACACAAACAGTAAAGGCCATACGCATGTTTAGCATTCTATCAATACCTTTCTGTTTTAAAGTTGTGCTTTCTATTGCATTTACAAAATCCAAAGCACATGATTGAGATTTGATTAACAAAAAAGAAACCTTTGACAAAATGTCAGATACTAATTTTCTGATTTTCATAATTTACAAATTTAATTGTTTAACATACCATTTATATAAATTCAATCCACACCACTCTACTTTTAGAAATTATGTTTCTCTTAATTCCAATATTCTTCAAATAGCATATACGACGTGAACTATAAGAGTTTTTCTCATCCTTGAATTAAAAGGATTGAAAGTTAAAAAAATCATCACTGTATGGTATTCACATTAAATGGCATACTATATTTAACATTTACAGGAACACCATCTAAAGTTCCAGGTGTCCATCGAGGCATTTTCACAAACAATTTCTTAGCTACCTCGTCTATTGCAGGATGGACTGATTCTAAAATCTCCACGTTAGTTACTTCTCCTGTTTTACTCACAACAAACGACACAACTGTCTTTCCTACGGCTCTATCACGCACTGCTTCTGCGGGAACCTGAAAATTACTATTAAACCATTCCATTAATCCTTGTTGTCCTCCAGGAAAAGAAGGCATAACTTCAACTGCTTTTGGTTTAGATGTATTATTTGCAGCAACGTCAAATGTGCTTTTGCCTTCTTTATCTACGTAGCCATAAACGCCATTTTTTTTAATGACAGCAAGTCCTTCACAAAAATCATGTAATGGCTCAAATTCTGCAGGTTTATCAAAAATAAAGGGAACAACTTCCTGCCCACTTGCATTTATATATCCACATTTCCCATTTTTGACAGCAGCCACCAATCCTTCTTTAAAAGAAGCGACTGTATCATATTGGCAAGGAATTACATTATTGCCTTCTTTATCAACAAAACCCCATTTCTGGGAAGTTTTAACAGCTGCTAACCCTTCTGAAAAGTCTTTAGCTCTTTTATAAACAAAAGGAATTACAGTTTTTCCCTGTTTATTTAAAAAACCTGCCATTCTATTTTTCATCACCATAACAAGTCCCTCATGGAAATCATTCGCCTCATCAGGAGCTCCATACTCTCCCCAATCATCCACAACTCCATTATCGTAATAATTACTCGAATGATATGAGCATGGTATGATAAAGGTTCCTAAAGGATCTACATATCCCCACAGGTGTCCTTTGCATACTGCAGCCATTCCATCTGAGAAATTCTGTATGACATCATAATTGCATGGTACAACAACCTTGCCATTCAAATGCCTTAATCCCATCTTTTCGTCTTGTGAAAATATAACTATTTTGTCTTGGAATTCAAGTTCATTACCAGTCAGCACTTTGCCGGTTTTATCAATATAATTTTCCAAATCAACTAAGGCAATACCATTCTTAAAATCACCAGCTATGCTAAACTTTGCAGGAATAACCTCGTTACCCATCTTGTCAATATAGCCATATACTGGTGAGTCATACTCATCTGTACGCAATGGCAAAGCAGCCAAACCTTCCGAGAAATCTGTCGGCGTTTCTCCTTCACCAAAAGGTACTTGATATTTAATGGGAACAACTTCTTTCCCATCTAAATCAATGTAACCACACTTCAACCGCCCCTCATCATTTCTATAAGCCACCCAAGCTCTTTCTTCTTTAAAATCGGCAACTTGATCATATTTTGCAGGAACTATCACATTACCTATTTTATCTATAAAGCCATACTTTTCGTTTTTACAAAACCAGGCACGCCCCTCATGGAAGTCTCCTATCATATTGCAACCCTTTACCATCTCTGCTATTTTATTTATAGAAGAGCCATTGGAAATTTCGTTCAAAGCATAAACACCATCTACTGAAAAGAAGACGACACAGAAAGTAAAAGCCATACGCAAATCCAAAATTCTTTGGGATTTTTTCAGCTTAAGGCTTGTATTTCTAATTGCGTTTGCAAAAACCAAAGCACATGACCGAAATGTGGTCATAAAAAAGGAAACAATTGACAAAATGCCAGATATTAATCTCCAGATTTTCATAATTAATAAATTTAATTGTTGAACATTTATTTACAGAATATCTTAAAAGAAACCAATATTATTGATTGTTTTCTCTGTCTTTCAGAAACTTTTATGCTTAAAAAACTCTCTTTACTTTATCTAAGAATCCAAATATTTTTATTACATTCATTTATACAGGTAAGAGGGTTATCTTAATTCAGTTATTAGGGTTCAAGTATTCATCATCAGACAGAAAAATGGCGTGGACCGTTACTTCGTTTACGCCTCCTGAGGTATCGCCAAACACCATAAGCCACATAATACGAGTAAAGCCCACGCCGTATGCAGACGTGAGCGTCAAACCTTTACTCTTCATGGCTTCTCTTAAATTTGGCGATTTTCAGGAAGCAAGAATAAAAAGCTAACGCTTCATTTTCCTATATGTCTTTATTTGTTTATGTCATATTTTACAATTTAATTGTTTAACATACCGCAAAAATATAGAAAATCATCCACACTACCAAACTTTTTTGAAACTATTTTTCTTTTTAGTCTCGAAATTCATCCAATAGCTTATACGGCGTGGGCAACGAGAGTTGTCTCTCATCGCCGACAAAGGTACAAAATAAAAATGAAAATGGAAGAAAGGTTTCCGACCATTTCTCCCATTTCCATCTTTTTCTAAGGAAGGTTCTTCCTGCCATTTTCCTGCATCCTACCAAACACATATCCTACTACAGTCTGAAATTTATTCTCTGCATAAGCGAAGAGCAATGATTCCTCCACTTCGGGATACTTTGCATGAAAATCTGATGTAATCTTCATGACCTGATTATGAAATTCTGAACTTTTTGTCTTCCATGCCAAACCAACTGTTGGTGATGGAAAAATGGAATCACAAAAAGAGCTGATACTCTTTTTATAAGCTTTATCCAACATCGCATCCATCTCCTTTTGCCAATTGTGGCTCTTCACTTTCTCCTTTTCTTCCGAAACAGCCCCCGAAAGTGGAGGATTCTTCACGACTACTGCCTCTGCGGTAACCTTTTCCATTGAATCCTGCAAACTCGGGGCCGGGCGTTTTTTACTATCAACCAACTTTTGGTTTCGGGGCATTTCCTTTGCTTCATTTGGCAAAGGCTGAAAAGGATTTGCCAAAGCCAACAACAG
>CAMCHB010000112.1 GCA_945874585.1 uncultured Clostridium sp.
AATTATAAAAAAGAGGTCTGATTCCGATTTAATTCGGAGTCAGGCCTTTTTTGGTATGGATACTACTCTATAATATGTAATTTTTTAGCTAGATTAATGATATAGATAATCCCCTTGCTTCCATCTTCGAAACAAATATCTAAATTTCGAAAAGAAGGATTAACAATCAAAGTTTGATCGTTCCATTTACAGGAGTAATATGGCAATGTTTCAATATTTTCTTTTATAAAACTGTTATATTGCTTATCGTGACAAATATCTGCGTATTGTA
Organism: uncultured Clostridium sp.; assembly: GCA_945874585.1. Taxonomy (GTDB): domain Bacteria; phylum Bacillota; class Clostridia; order TANB77; family CAG-508; genus CAMCHB01. The sequence goes on from CAMCHB010000112.1 coordinate 272, forward strand.
AGAGCGAAAATATTATTCCACTTAATCCCCGCATTAATGAAGCATTTTGGGGCATAAAGTTTTTAGTTAGGGTATTGATAATATCATGTATTTGATCATCATAAATATTTTTGTGAAATCTACGTTTAAAACTAAGAAGGATTACTAGCATACCCGCTGAACCATTAGATAAATATGGTGATAAATGATTAGAAAGTAAATTAGGTCTGTAAAAGATCCCTTCCGTAGGTGACTTATACTGGTATAAATTATTAATATTATCAATTAATTTAAGGAATTATCCATACTTACATAAACTATTTTACGGTCTCTGTTTCCTCCTTATATAAGCTGAACTTTTACTTAAAATACTATAATTTAAATTACAAATCAATAATTTTTTAATGAAAAAAGTGTTGATTTATTATAAAATCCTCATATAATAAAATCGAATATTAATTAAGCAACTTACCTATCTAAGCTACCAAGTTAAAGTTAAAAACTTCGATTTTTTTATAAAAATACGTGTGATTCATATTTGCGGGGGAGGTAGAAGAATGACACTAAGTGGGTTAATTAAAAGTAATAAAGGGAGGGCATTACTAACCTTTATACTATTAATTTTGGTAGCAGCATTGAATACTGCAGCTAGTTATTTGTTTAAACCAGCAACAGATTATTTGGTAAAAGGCAATTTGAAGTCATCGTTGATTTTCTTTGTAATAATGATCTCAGCAGGCATTATTAGTGTTGTTTTAGATTCTGCTACTCAAACAATGTATTCACGTCAAGTTCAGAATTACATTGGAATTATTAGACAAAAAATTGTAGCGCATTTCTATAATCAAAATGATCAAACCTTGGATGAAATGCAAAATGAACTAGGAAATAATTTTGATATCTTAACAGATAATTATGCTACTCCAATCCTGACTATTATCAGTAATAGTCTTACTTTAATTTTTACTATTGGTATCTTGTTTCAATTAAACTGGACTTTAGTAATCTTGACAGTCATCTTAGCAGTGATTAATCTGCTTACTCCACGAATTATGGAAAAAGCCACTGATAAGGCTAATGAAGAAATTTCCATTGAAAATAGCAAATTATTGAAGACGATTAATTATTGGCTAGGTGGAATTCAAGAATTGAGACGATACAATTCTTTTACTTCACTTTTTAAAACTATGAATAAAGCTGATAAGAATTTTGAAGATAGTAACATTCATAGTGCGAAAATCAATTCACTCTCATTTTTTATTAGTAATCTTGCCAATACATTGTCTCAAATTTCTATTTCATTATGGGCAGGCGTTTTGTTCTTCCAAGGAAAAATAACAATAGGTGCTGCTCTAGTAGTAGGGGATTTCGTTAGTCAAATTTTTAACGCTATTTGGGTTTATGAACAATCAATAACTCAATTTAATTCAATTAAATCAATTAACCAAGAAACTAAAGATTTAGAAAAAGACGTAGTTAAAAATACTGCAAAGCTTGATGATAACTTAGCAGAATTAGAAGTCAAAGATGCATCAGTCAAATATGAACACGGTGAATTGATTCAATATCCTAACATCAAAGTTAAGCATGGGGAAAAAGTCTTATTAACAGGAGATAGTGGGACAGGTAAATCAACTCTCTTTAAGTTGATTTTAGGACAATTGAAGCCAAACTCTGGAGCTGTAATTTTTAGGGATTCGGCTGGTAAAGAAATTAATCCAGACCTAAGTAAAATAGGCTATATTGCTCAAGATTCAACTCTTTTTCCAGATACGATTAAGAACAATATCACTATGTTTGACTCAACTTTAAATAATAAAGTTAAGAATTTCGTTGAAAAAGTTCAATTAAACAATGATGTACTTAAATTCGCTGATGGTTTGGACACTGTAGTCGATTTGGATAATGATAATTTATCAGGTGGTCAAAAACAAAAGATTGTTTTGGCAAGAACTCAAATTCACAAGAGTCAATTTGTTTTAATGGATGAAGCTACAAGTGCAATTGATAGTAAAGCTACTAAGAAAATTTTAGATGAGCTTTTAAAATCAGATATTACTTTAATTTTGATTGCACATAATTTTGATCCAAGTTTACGTGCAATGTTTGATCGTGAAATTCACTTGAGAAAAGGGGGAAAAGAACAATGACAATTAAGGAATTATATAAAATCAATCCTTTTGGTTTTATCTTAACGATAATTTTTAATGTTCTAATTCCCTTAACAGCTATTGGACAATCTTATTTATTGATGTATGAGGTAACGGCTCTGGCTAATAAAAATTTAGCTCTATGGCTTGGGCTAACTTTAGGAGAATTTATTCTTCTATTAATTAGTGGCATTAGTCAGTCAAGTAGTAGTTATTTAGCAACTAAGCAAATTCAAAGATATAATCACCAGGTTCGGGCTAACACTATTAAGCATTACTATTTTGATAATCAAAATCACACTGTATCTGGGATGCAAAATAGGTTAACTACTGATTTGAAAAATACTAATGAGAACTACCTAAAGAAATTCTTTAGTAGTATTCAAATGAGTTGTTACATCTTATTTGCAATTATTGTTCTGTTGTTGATACATTGGAGTCTATTATTAGTAACTGTGGTCCTAGTAGGTATTTCTATTTATTTACCTCAATTAATTGAAAGACCAATTCAAGCAGCATTTTCAAATATTTCAAATTCAAATAAGAAATACTTGGACGTTGCCGAAAAATGGCTAAGTGGACTGAATACTTTACAAAGATATATGGCTGGTGGTCACTTATTTAAAGTGATGAATGAAGCTGCAAAGAAAGTTCAGAATGCTAAAGTTCAGCAAACTAAAATTAATCAAGAATTAGCCGTAATGAATGGCGTGATTTCTAGTTTGCTAATGCTTGCTCTTTTTGCTTTTACTGCTGTATTAATTGCTAATAAATTAGTAGTTTTTGGGACAATTACCACGGTTGGTAATTTGCAGTTCTACATGGCAACAGGATTACAATATTTAGGCAATAACAGAGGACAAATGAAATCAACTGAGCCTCTTAACGAAAAGATTAAAAATGATAGTAAAGTGATCCCTAAGAAAGAAGAAGATAATTTAGGTTCAGCAACAGCTATTAGTAGTAAAGATCTAAGCATTGCCTTTTCAAATGGTGAGAAAATTTCTTTCCCTGATTTTTCTGTTAAAACAGGAGAAAAGGCACTTTTAATAGGTGATTCAGGCACAGGTAAGTCCACTCTCTTTAAGTTGATTTTGGGTGAATTAAAACCTACAACTGGTAAGATTTTGTACTTTGATAAGAGTCAAAAAGAAATTACTCCTAATTTATCTAAAATAGGTTATATTGCGCAAACGCCAAGGCTTTTCCCTGCTACTATTTCTGATAATATTACTATGTTTGACGATGGACTACGAAATAGAGTAGAGCAAACTGTCCAAGATGTAAGTTTAGGTGAGGACATTAAGAAATTTGATAAAGGGCTAGAAGAAGAAATTAATTTGGATCATCTTAATGTTTCTGGCGGTCAAAGACAAAAGATAGTTTTAGCCCGTGCTAAAATTCATGATAGTGATATTATGCTCATTGATGAAGGAACTAGCGCAATTGATCAGAAGAGTACAATTGATATTTTGGAAAAATTGGTAAAAAGTAAAGCTACTATTATTTTCATTGCACACAATTTTAATGAAAAAATGCGTGGCATGTTTGATAAAGAAATTCATTTGAACTAGCTGACGTGCAAGGTTTGCAGTATCAATAAAAAGAGGTCTGATTCCGATTTAATTCGGAGTCAGGCCTTTTTTGGT
>CAMCHB010000113.1 GCA_945874585.1 uncultured Clostridium sp.
TACACACTGCATATCGTCGGCAGCGTCAGATGTGTATAAGAGACAGCCTGTAGCAACGTCGATTTATAATGGATGTCATACTGATTTGATTTATGAAGGCGAAAATGGTATTACTTTTGATACATTCCAGCAAGATAGCATTGTGAAAGCATTAGATTTCTTTCATCATCATGACTTGAATTATATGGGGGAGAAATCGAAACAGATTGAGACATACTTTAATACTGAGAATAGTGCTCAGCGAACATTTGATGCAATTGTAAGTCAAGTAAAAACTAAAGATTAGAACAATATGAAAATAGCATTGATATGTAATACATATATTCGAAATTATGGTAGTATTTTGCAGTCTTTGGCAAGTTATAAGGTGCTTCAAGATTTAGGAAACGAGGTTAAAGTCATCAATTATAAAGACTATCCAACGTCCAAGGCAAAAAAGAAAATTTTCTGGTATGTGAAATTACCTTTGATTCTTAATCCAAAAACATTGATAGCAAAAATTAAGAAAGTAATCCTATCCAAATCTAATCCTGATTTTTTAAAGATTCGTAGGAATAGAGAAATGAGTATGGATTCTTTCGTTGTTAAACATTTTGAATTTACTGCAGCATGTGATTCCATTGAAGAGGCAAAAAAAGAAATTCTGAAGATGGATACAGTCGTTGTTGGAAGTGATCAACTTTGGGGTCCTGTTGACATTTTGCGTGATTATCACACCCTTTCGTTTCTGCCAGAATCATTTAAGAAGGTTTCCTATGCAACAAGTTTTGGTGTAGCAAAACTACCTGAATATGTAAGTGCTCAAGCTTCTTCATTTCTTAGAAGATTTCAGTATATATCTGTAAGAGAAGATTCTGGTGCAGATATCGTTGAACAGTTGATTGGAAAAAGACCTTCTGTTGTTGCTGATCCAACATTATTGCTTAATGGAGAACAATGGAGCAATCTGTTAGGAAATGAAAGAAAAGTGGATGAAAAATATATTTTTGCTTTTTTCTTAGGCGACAATAAAGAACATCGAGAGTTTGTAAAGAGAGTGAAAGCAATTACCGGATTGCAGATTGTTTCTATGCAACATGTCGATGAGTATATTGAAGCGGATGAAAATTTTGCAGATTTTAATATCAATGATGCATCACCTGCAGAATTTGTAAACTTGATTAAACATGCTGAATTCATATTTACAGATTCTTTTCATGCAAGTATTTTTTCTATTCAGTTCCACAAGTTGTTCTTTACATTTGACAGATATAAAAAAACATCTTCTAATTCAAGAAATGGCAGAATAGCTTCTCTTTTTTCGCATTTGGATCTAAATGAGCGACATCTTTTAGGTAATGAAAATATTGATAAGTTACTGATTAAAAAGATTAACTATAATTTAGTAGATAATATCCTTGCCGAATGGAGAAAAAACAGCATTGATTATATTAAAAAAGCTTTGAAATAATAGATACGATGATTCATATTACAAATAAGTCAGATTGTTGTGGTTGTGCCGCATGTGAACAGATTTGTCCTAAGAATTGCATTACCATGACACAAGATTCTGAAGGCTTTTTATATCCTACAGTAGATGAAAATGCCTGTGTAAATTGTGGAAGATGTGATAGTGTATGCCCTATTCATAACAAGAGGGAAGCACATAGTCTTTTGAAAGCATTTGCTTTTAATTTGAAAGATAAAGAGGCTCGATACGAAAGCGCATCAGGAGGTTTCTTTACTGCAATTGCAACTCATGTTATCAAATCTGGGGGTGTCGCTTTTGGTGTCGCTTTTAATTCAAAGATGCAAGCGGTAACTACTTTTACGGAAAAAGAAAATGATATCCAAAAATTTAGAAATTCTAAGTATGTACAAAGTATTATAGGTGATTCCTATAAACAGGTTAAGAATTTTCTTAAACAAGGACGATTGGTCTTGTTTTCAGGAACCCCTTGTCAGGTTCAGGGCTTATTAAATTTCTTAGGTAAAACATACGATAATCTTCTAACTATGGATTTCGTATGTCATGGTGTCCCTTCTCCTAAGGTTTTTGAAAAATATAAGCTTTATCTTGAAAATTATCATAAAGGCAAGTTGACTAATTATATTTTCAGAACGAAGCGTAAAGGATATAATGGTAATGTATGTAGTTGTGCCAGTGCTGTATTTGATGATGGAAGTATTATAAAAACAGAGGAGTTGGGTTCGAATTTCCGATTTATGAAAGAAGCTTTTTTTGCGGAGATTAGTTCTCGTCCTATATGTCATCAATGTAGTTTCAAAGATAAGGAGAGAGTTTCTGATTTTACCGTTTTTGATTGTTGGAGTGTGAAAAAAATGGCACCACAATTAAGTGATGGATTGGGAACTTCTTTGTTGGTTGTAAATTCTGAAAATGGAGAGCAACTTATTCCACAGTTAGAGAAATACAGTTTAATGAAAGTTGTAGATTTGGATAGAGCTATATTGCTTGATGGTTTGGTTATGCTTCATTCTGTTCCTGCTCATCCTCGCAGAAAAGAGTTCTTCGGAGATTTGGATACCTTAACCATAGAGCAACTTATGGATAAATATCTTACTCCTAAAGGTATGGCTAAAATTAAAATCTATGTTAGAGACTTTCTTGATCATCTCGGTTTGTTAAGATATATAAGACACATCAAATATAATTTGAAAAAATGATTAAAGTTTTTCATGTTGTTACTTCTTTAGATTTAGGAGGAGCAGAGCGTGTTGCCTTTAATATTGCTAAATCAAAAAGTCCAAATTTTGAATATCATGTGGTAGAGGTGGTACATTCTGATTCTCAATTCTCTCATTTAGTAATAGATGAATTAGAAAGGGAGGGAGTCCGTTTGCATTTTTCTCCAATAAGAAATAAGAAACTCGGTATTCTTTTATTTTGGTTATGGTTTATTCATATTTATATCAAATATAGACCAAATGTAATTCATTCTCATACCGAGATTCCTGATTTGGCTTTATGGTTATTCCGAAAAATAGCATGCCTTTTCTTCTGGATTAAAACAAGATATATTCGTACGATTCATAATACCCAGCTGTGGAATGAATGGGGAAAAATTGGTTCTTTGGTTGAGCCTTATTATATTAATCATCATTCCAATTATGCAATTTCTCTATCTACCAAATTGCTTTATGAAAATAAATATGGAGCAATAGATGTTCCTTATATATATAATGGTATAGAGGAAGTTGAGCAAAAAACTTTTAATGGCATTGTTAAAGACAAAATAAATGTCTTGTTTGCAGGTCGTTTGGAATATCAAAAAGGTATAGATGAATTGATAGCTGTTGTCAAGGAACTTAAGAATGATACGCACTATCATTTTCATATTATAGGCGCTGGATCCAAGTCAAAGGAGGTACAAGAGCAATTAGGCATTTTATCTAATGTGACTCTTTATGATAAGGTTTATGGGTTGTCACAATATCTGTCTTCCTTTGATTACCTTTTTATGCCAAGCAATTTTGAGGGATTTGGCTTGATGTGTGCAGAGGCCAGTCTTGCTCATGTCCCCACGATTATCAATAATTGTGCAGGGCTGAATGAGACTTTACCTAATGATTGGTTGCTGAAGGTTGATAAGAATAATATCAATGATTATATTGATATATTTACATCAATTTTACCTAAGCTGGATAAAGTTACTTTAGGAAATCAAGCATATCATTTTGCAAAGAAAAAGTTTGGTATAAGAAAGATGCAACAAGAATATGAAAAGGTATATCAAAAGCTTGCTTTATAATATGTAGATATGATTAACAAAAAGACATTCAATAAAAATGTAACAAGTCAAATGAAGGCTATAGCTTTATTGTTGATGTTAGTGCATCACCTTTGGAGAGAGCCCGGTTTTGTGAGGTTTGAGCCTGTTGCTTATGGCAATATACTGCTATCAATAGGTTTAATGAGCAAGATATGTGTTGGTATATTTATGTTTCTTTCGGGTTATGGCTTGATGGCTTCAAGTTGTTCTGGGGGAGATTGTCTGAAAACCCATAGCAGCCAAAATGTCTCCTAATATT
>CAMCHB010000114.1 GCA_945874585.1 uncultured Clostridium sp.
GTTATCTTCATACCAGTAATTTAAAACGCTATTTCAAAAGGCTGTTTTTATTTGCAGTTATTTCCCAAATTCCTTTTATGCTTTATGAATCTTCTATTGGTTTTGACTTTACTTTAAACATATTTTTCACCTTATTGCTTGGTTTGCTTTGTATTTTCCTTTTTGACAAGTTTCAAGCCAAATATTATATTAGCATTCCTTGTATTGTTTGCATCTGCATCATAGGGCATTTTTTACAAGTAGATTATGGTGAATGGGGTATTCTACTTATCCTACTATTTTATTTATGCAAAAATCATAAAGTGGCAACTTTTTTGGGATTTTTTGCTATGTGTGTTTGGAAATATAGTCCTTATCTCATCGAATATCACTTTCACCCACTTTATATTGGACTAACGCTGGCAACCTTTAGCGCCATTATTCCTATTTTATGTTATAACGGAAAACTTGGCTTAAAAACGAAATATCTTTTGTATATCTTCTATCCGCTTCATTTGTTCTTATTTTACATTGTCTCTCTTATCTAGTCCATAAACAATCTTTCCAAATTTTATTTCATTTACTTTCTTTTGTGCCTCAACAATTGCAATTGGTGCAAAAGAAAGTAAAAGGACATACATCCATTGGATAGTATTTAAAGGTACTAATTTGAAAACCTGTGCAATTGGCTGAATGCAAACCACCACTACTTGTAATAAGGTACCAACCAAAAATGCGCCTATTAGATACTTATTTTCCCATATTCCAGTTTTCAAAATTGATTCATCACTCTTGATATTAAAGCAATGGACTAATTCTGCCATCCCCAGTACAACAAAAGCCATTGTTCTGCCTACTGTTAAACCATAATAAGCATTTCCTAGCATAAAAGCAATCAATGTTAGAAAACCAATCATCATACCTTCTACAAGAATTTTTCCCCATAATCCATCTGCAAATATGCCTTTTTTCTTATCCACTGGCTTTCGTTTCATGACATTTTTTTCAGGTGGTTCCAATCCTAAAGCAATCGCTGGTAATGAATCTGTTACTAAGTTAATCCATAACAATTGAATAGCGAGCAAAGGCGATTTTAAACCTAATAATAAGCCCATAAATATTGTTACAATTTCTCCAATATTAGTTGCAATTAGAAAATGAATGGCTTTTTGAATATTGGTAAATATCGTTCTTCCTTCTTTGACAGCTTCTACGATCGTTACAAAATTATCATCTGCTAATACCATATCGGCTGCATTTTTTGCCACATCTGTTCCATTTTTTCCCATAGCTACGCCAATGTCTGCTTTTTTTAAAGCTGGTGCATCATTAACACCATCCCCTGTCATGGCAACAACAGCTCCTGTTTTTTGAAATGCTTCTACAATCTTTACTTTGTGCTCAGGTGAAACCCTCGCAAAAACAGCATATTTTTTGATTTGCTTCTCAAAACTACTTGCAGGTAATGCATCCAATTCTTCTCCCGTAATAGCCAAATCATGCTCTTCCAATATTCCAATTTTTTTGGCAATTGCCTTAGCCGTTATGACATGATCTCCTGTTATCATAACTGTTTTAATACCAGCTCTCTTACAATTGTAAATAGCTTCTTTTACGCCTTCTCTTGGCGGATCCATCATACCAATAAGTCCCACAAAAATCAAATCTTTTTCTACACTGTCAGTATCCCATTTTTCTGGTAATTGATTTACATCCTTATAACTAACCCCTATTACACGTAATGCTTGAGTGGCCATTGTTTCATTTTGTTTTTTTATTTTTCTCTCCATTTCCTTATTTTTGGATTCTATCTTGCCATTTTGATAACCGTACTGACACCTTTTGATTAAAACATCGGGAGCACCTTTGGTAATGATTCTCCATTTTTCCTTAGAAATTTGATGAATCGTCGTCATCAATTTTCTACCAGAATCAAATGGAATTTCACCAACAAGTGGCATTTTCTCATAAAACGCTTCCTTCGTTTTTCCTTGCTCCTTTGTCTTTTGAAGAATTGCAATTTCAGTTGGATCCCCATAGCTTACATTTTTTTCTCCTTCTTTTCCCACATAACTATCGGTACACATACTACCAAGCTCTAATATTTTTTCTTCAATTTTATCGTCTAATTGCAAGCCCTTTACTTGCATGACTTGCATTTTATTTTGTGTCAATGTTCCCGTTTTATCTGAACAAATGACACTACTACTGCCCAATGTTTCTACCGCTGGTAATTTACGAATAATAGCATTTTTTCTTGCCATTTTGGTTACGCCAATGGAAAGTACAATGGTAACAATGGCTGGTAACCCCTCCGGAATTGCTGCTACTGCTAATCCCACAGATGTCATAAACATTTCAATTGGTGGTATTTTCTTAAAGATTCCGATGATAAATATAAAGAAGCAAATGAATAAACAAACAAGTCCTAGTATTTTACCAACTTCTCCTAATTTTCTTTGAAGTGGTGTTTCTGGTGTTTCGTGATGCATCATCATATGGGCAATTTTGCCCACATAAGTATCCATTCCCGTATTAGTCACAATCCCCTCTCCATTTCCCTTGAGTACAATCGTAGTTGCATATGCCATATTCACGCGATCTCCTAATGCTGTATTTTCCTTTAAAACAACATCTACTTGTTTTTCAACTGGGAGTGTTTCTCCTGTTAATGCCGATTCTTCTACTTGTAAATCAGCACTTTTTATCACACGACAATCAGCGGGTACTAAGGAACCTGCTTCTAGTAAAACCAAATCTCCTACTACAATCTCTTCGCTTGGCACGATACAAACTTTTCCCTCTCTTTTTACCTTTGCCATAGGAGCTGACATCTTTTTTAATTCTTCCAATGATTTTTCAGCCTTGCTCTCTTGTATCATGCCAAGTATGGCATTGAAAATAACAATTCCTATGATGATAATGGAATCAAAATAGTCATGACTTCCTTGCCATTTTGCTACCATCGCTGAAATAAGAGAAGCCAAAATTAAAATGATAATCATAAAATCATTAAACTGCTTTAGAAATCGAATCCAAATGGGTTCTTTTTTCTTATCCTCCAATTGATTTTTTCCATTTTTTTGTAACCTGTTTTTTACCTCTTCTTCTGTAAGCCCTTTTTCTCTATTGGTCTTTGTTTCCTTTAACACGCTTTGCACATCTTGGGTATACCACATAATTCATCCTCCTTTGTTTGAACTTTGTTACATCTTATGCTTGTACTGGAAAAATATGACGCATTATCAATTTTTATTTTTTTTCATACTATATTATGTATACTATTATTTGAAAGGATTGGCGTATATGCTATTAACTTGTATTTTATTATCTATTTCCGTGAGTATTGATGCCATTGGAATTGGAATTACCTATTCTTTGCGTCATGTTAAAATATCAACACTAGCCAAATGCTTGTTATTTCTAATCTCCATTTTTTCTTCCAGTGTTGCCATTGGCATTAGCTATTTTATTTTAAAACTATTTCCCGCTAATATGGTGGCATCTCTTGGAAACATCACCTTGTTATTGATTGGTTCGTGGATTTTATATCAAGCCCTCAAAAAAGAACCTCCGAAAGAAATAAAACAACGCCCTGCATCTTCTTTTAAAATTTATCGCTTTTTTATTCGATTTTTGGGCATCACCATTCAAATTATCCGTAATCCCAAAAATTCTGACTTGGATCAATCCCAGACCATTGACTTGAAAGAAGCTGTTTTCTTAGGCTTTGCTCTATCCTTAGATGCCATTGGAGTTGGTATTTGTAGTAGTTTATTTGGCTTTACTTCCTGGCTATATCCTTTATTGGTTGGCGTATTCCAATTACTTTGTTTATCACTTGGAAAGCTTCTCAGTCAACTGATTCAGAAATTTACAAACTTTCCAGAAAACATTTGGAGTCTTATTTCTGGTATTTTATTACTTTTCATTGCCATCATGAAATTTTTCATTGGTTCTTAAAATATCGATCATTTCTTCGATTTCTATAGAAAACTGTCTCTTATACACATCTCCGAGCCCACGAGACCGAGGCTGATCTC
>CAMCHB010000115.1 GCA_945874585.1 uncultured Clostridium sp.
ACCCTTTCAATAATATTTCACATTATTTACAATAGTAATATAATTTAAATGTTTATCTTAAAGCAACTTCAAATTGGGGAAAAAAGAGCAAGCCCTCTGACTTGCCCGATTTTTTATTGTAATCCATATTTTTTCTTAAATCTATCAGCTCTACCACCAGTAGTTTCTCTCTTTAAGTTTCCAGTCCAGTATGGATGACATTTTGAACATATATCAACTTTCATATCTTTTTTTGTTGAATTTGTTTCCATTACGTTTCCACAAGCACATGTAATTGTTGTAGCTTCATAATTTGGATGTATTCCTTCTCTCATGTAATTCACCTCTTCCTTACTTTTCTTAACAATATCTTTTATATATTAGCACAACTCTATTTTTTTTTCAATAGTTTTACTTATTTTTTGTTGTGTTTTTACCTTTTTGATTGTTAGTATTATCACCCTTTACTTGAGTAACAACATTTTCAACTTTATTTGAAACAGTACCTTTTACATTATCGCTAAAAGAAACCCTTTTAACTAATTTTGATGTTATGTTGAATAAACAAGCAACGATTAATATAAAAAGACCTATTTTTCTCCACCATTTAGCTAACATATTAGTACTCCTTTCATTAAAGTTACACTATACATTATAATTGGAAAAACTCCATTTGTCAATTATAATTGCTCATTTTCTAAATAAATAAAACCATTTTTTCAAAATTCTCTTTCCCATTGTGAAAATATTTAGTTTTGCCACATCATTTTCCGCAACTAAATCAACACTAGCTACTGCCTCACCATCTACTCTAAACTCAACCTTTCCCAGCACTTGACCTGCCTCAATAGGCGCAGAAACATTATCATTTATTATAATTTCCTGTTCAATATTACCTTCACTTTTTTTGTTCATAATTTTTCCAGACGTATCAGCATATTTTACAGAAGCCTCTGAAACAACGCCTTTATTGATTGGTACATTCATTACTTCAACATCTTTTTCAGCAAACTTTTTATATTTAAAAGTACTAAATCCATAGTCAAGCAATTTTCTTGCACAACTAAACCTCTCCTTAGTAGAAGGCGCTCTCATAATAACAGCAATCAAAGACAAATCATCCCTTGTAGCACTTGCAGATAAATTAAATAAAGCCAATGATGTTGAACCTGTTTTTAATCCTGTTGCTCCTTGATAATTTCTAATCAACTTATTCGTATTAACAAGCTCAGACTTTCCATCTCTAAGCGAATCCATCCATATTGTTGTATATTTCGTAATACTAGGATGATTTCTCAAAAGTTCTCTAGACATTAATGCAATATCATAACTTGAAGTTTCATGTCCATCTTCATCAATTCCATGGCAATTCTTAAATGTAGTATCATTCATTCCAAGCTCTTTAGCTCTTTCATTCATTCGATTTACAAACATTTCTTCACTACCAGCAATATGCTCAGCCATAGCAACAGTACAATCATTAGCAGAAACAACACAAATCGCCTTTAACATCTCATCTACAGTCAACTCTTCTTTTGTATCAAGCCAAATTTGAGAACCCCCCATTGAAGAAGCTTTTTCACTACATGAAATCTTATCAGAATATGACAATCTTCCTGAATCAATTTCTTCCATTATTAATAAAATCGTCATAACTTTAGTAACACTAGCTGGGCGCAATTTCTCATGAGCATTATGTTCATACAAAACTTCACCAGTATCCTGCGAAATCAATATAGCAGATTCACAAGATAAGTCTAAGAAATTTTCTCCAACCTCTCCGGAAGTTTCCACAATAGAATCTTCCGCCCATGTTGGAATTGTTAAATAAGTCGCATGACACACCTCTGTTATACATAAAAAGCATATACATAAAAAAGCGCAATATATTTTTCTTTTCATATATCTATCTCCTCTATCTTTTTTTAAATGTATATGCGACAAAAAAATTAGCTAGAACACATGCATGGTTATTTTTATATTATCGGATTTTCTTCTATTTTCCTAAAATGATGTTCTCAAAAAAATTCATATAACATAAAAAAAGATACCGGTATTACCCGGTATCTTTTTGCCCCGTTATATTAACTAGTTACATTTAAAAAGTTAACTCTCTAAGTATCTTCTTGCAATATCTCTTAAAGGAACACACGGCATGCTCTTTTTGCAAGATATAACATTTGTGTCTCCAAGAACATACCTGCTCGGATAATTCAAGCCCAAATCCTCTTCCAGCCTCGAACGCTTTTCAGAATCGTCACACATACGATACATATAAATGACACATTCCTCGTCAAAAGCTTTTATCCTATCAGGAATCTCGTTTCCAGTTAAAACTACCTTCTTTTTCTTATTCTCGTTCCAAAAGCAAACCTTAACGTCATCAGCACCTACCATCTTCACATTTTTGTAAAGTGATTCAAGTGCCGTCCACAAGTTTTCAATGCTACGCAAATCGTCCACATCAAACTTTTTAAGCTCAATAAGCTCAAACGGCTTCTGGAGAAATAACGGCTCAGCTTTGATTGTTCCTGCAGGCTCTCCAAGATACTTGTTAACAATCTCTCGTAAAGTCCGGCACTCTTTCAAATAATCATCTCCAAGAATATTGGAAATTGAAGTGCTTAATCCAAGCATATTCTGAATATGCAACATATGTGTGCTATCTGTTCTAATGCCATACATAAACATAACAATAAGTCCACAAAAAGCTCTTAACTTCTCTGAAAGATCTCTTCCAAAAAGTTTATATGGCTGTGAACCATTATTATAGTACCAAGCAGTTACATTATCAAGTCCAACGGTTACAATACCTTTAAATAAATTTTCTGTCTGTGACCAAAGGCTTAACAGATCTACACTTTTGCTACTATGTTCAACAAAGTTAAAGAGCTGCTGAATATAAACACTTTCATAGGCCTCCTTATCAAATTCAATACCTGCATATTTCTCCATAGCATCTACTAAAGGTTTATCTGATAAGCACAATGATGCACCAATTCTTGCTCCTAACACAGCTTCAAAAGAAACATCGCCGTAATGCTTTTGTAATCTTGCTTTGCTTACAGCGGAATCACTCATTTGAAACAAATTCATAACTCCAAAAGCGGACAAAGCTCTAACATCTTCCGAAATGCTTTTTCCAGCACGGATGTAAGGACACATAGATTCATCGAAGTGAATTGTTTTTACATTCTCATAGCCATATAACTTTACAGCTTTGTACAGCTCTTCAGCTTCTCTTCTAGCATCTAAAATGTTTATACTCCGGCAGTGTACATCTACAACTTTGTTTAACTCATGAACATTTACTAACGCCATATTTCCCATATAGTTCTCTCCTTTCATGATGCAAACGGGGCGTTTTTATTGCTAATGCAAAAACAATTATATCATCTTATGTAAACTTTTTCAATATTTATTTATAAAACTCCTTTTTCATAAGCGATAAATCTACATCTTCTGAAATTTCATCTCCCGCACCATGCTCAGTAAATTGCCATCCAATTGTACGTTTCTGAAGTTTTGTATTTGAAGCTCCATCTTGCTTTGTATCAAAATACCAATAGTCAGGAACTTTCCCCTCCTCTGGATAATAAGCAATCCAGAATTTTGTTTTTAAATCACTTAAATATAAATTAGCTGTTTGAGCATTTGTATATAAAATGTTATTAATGTTCTTTTCATTAAGCTTATCAATTAATCCTTGTACGATTTCAGCCCTAGCATCCCATATATTATCAGCTCTGCCTTTACCGTCATGTTTCTCAACATCAAGTGCAACTGGAAGCATACAATACTTTCCTGCATTATCTTTTATAAAATTAGATATAAACTCTACTTCTTCATCAACTTCTTTATCATTCAAAGCTTCATCTAAAAAGTAAAATCCATAA
Organism: uncultured Clostridium sp.; assembly: GCA_945874585.1. Taxonomy (GTDB): domain Bacteria; phylum Bacillota; class Clostridia; order TANB77; family CAG-508; genus CAMCHB01. The sequence continues at coordinate 3,876 of CAMCHB010000115.1, forward strand.
GGAATTTTCAAATATTCACATGCTTCTATATAATCTTTATAATTTTCATCATAATAAAAATTACCCTTTTGCCCATAACCTCTTCCGCCAGCTCTTATATACCTGTCTCTTATACACATCTGACGCTGCCGACGATATGCAGTGTGT
>CAMCHB010000116.1 GCA_945874585.1 uncultured Clostridium sp.
CAGATATTTGACTAATTATTTAGAAAGAATAACTACGCAAGAAACTCCTTTTGATTACATCGAAGAGAGAAAAATATTTGATAATACGTTTCGAATCATTAATTTAAATTTGGGAGATTCTGCCTTTTCAAGTATTTCTAAAACACAAAATATAAAAAATGATTTTGTGACATATTTGTTCGATGGAATTTCTATTGCTATTGCAAATTTAGTTGATAAAATAGATTTGCAAAATAAAAATGTGAAAATTGAAGAAAAAGTACATGATATTAAAGTAGGATTGGAATTGCAATCTTATAAAACAGGTACATTGAACAGCTTAATCAAACGAATCGAGTTATTTAAAGAAGGGGTTGAAAGTGTAATTGACTAAGGATGAACTGAGAGAACTTATGGAGGATGAGCTATTATGGCGATCTGAAGAAATAAATTTTTTTAAAAGCCAATTGTTGAATTTGAATGGAGAGGATGAAAAGAAAAAATATCGAAAAAGCATGGTATTGATTTTATATTCTCATTTGGAGGGATTTATAAAATCTGTATTAGGAAATTATGCCCAGTATTTAACGGAATTGAGGAAAAAACGTGAGGAATTTGATTATACATTAATTGCGACAAGCATGAATGCGGAATTTAAGGCATATGACAATAAAAATAGCAAAAGTCCTTTGTTTAATAATAAAAAAGTCCCGGCAGATTCTTCAATACATGGATTATATAGAAGAGTAAATTTACTGGAGAGCAGTTCAAATTTATTGAGCCAACCATTGGTTATAGAGGATAGTGCTATTGATACAGAGTCTAATTTATGGTACATTGTTCTCCAAAAAAATTTGTTCAAATTGGGAATGCCAACAGATATGTTTGAAGAACACAAAAATGATATCGATAATCTGGTTAATAGAAGAAATACTATTGCACATGGGAGCAAAACTGACGGTGTGACAGAAACTGAATATAAGAAATGGGAAAATATTGTAAAAGATATTATGGAAAGTATCGTAAAAAAAATATATTTTTATGCTAATAATGAAAAGTATTTAAGAGTATCAAATGAGTAACATACATAATTAGCAAATATATAAGGCAGTAAAAATATTACTTAGGTGTGTTTTATGAGTGAATAACGTGTTATCTTGAGCGAAAGACCGGAAGACCTGAAAAAGACAGTTGAGTGGGCCAGAGAGCAGCAAAAGAAAATACTGAATGACAAAGGAGAACGCCTTGCTGATGCTCTAATGGAAAAAATGACACCTTTGATTTTACAGAGGAATACTTCAAAATAGTTTTGAAAAGGCGCTGGGTACAATTTGGGTACAGCAGCTTTAAAACCACATTAACAAGAAACAAAATCGTATCAAAAAGATACGGTTTTGAAACGCAATAACAATAAAGTAACATGAAAAATCAAACTAGAAAAAGAGTTTGAGTAACGGATTAAAATGCCGAAAGCCTGTATTTATGCGGGCTTCCGGCATTTGTTTTATCAAATGGCTCTAGTTTGGCTCTATTTGTGGGCGGGATAAGGGTTGCGAAAGCACTGATGGAGAAATAAAGGCATAATGGTAAGGAAAAAGTGATATATGCATCTTGGAAGCACAGTAATACTGAAAATTATAAGTTCAGCTGGATCAAAAAGTATGGGATGTACCGGAACCAAAACCGAAGTGTATCTGAGAATTCCGGAGATCTGTGGAGAGTGATTGCAGAAAAAGAGGGAAAGGCATATAATGCAAGAATATAATGTCTTCACAGTGTAAAATAGAGGAGTGAACAATTATGCAGAGAATACTGATTGTAGATGATGATACAAATATCAACAATCTGCTTCGAGAAGCACTATCCAAAGCAGGATATTCTTGCGAACAGGCATTTTCCGGAACAGAAGCAAAGTTGCTTTTAAATATGCCGGAACATAACTATGCACTGGTGTTACTGGATCTAATGCTTCCAGGAATCACAGGAGAAGAGGTTCTAGAAGAGATACGAAAGAAAGGTAAACTTCCAGTTATTGTGCTGACCGCAAAAGATGGATTGGACGAAAAAGTACAGGTTTTAACCAATGGAGCTGATGATTATATAACGAAACCATTTGAAATTAGAGAAGTGCTGGCGAGAATTCAGGTACAGCTCCGTCATAAAGAAGAAAAGGAAACAGAAGAAGAGCATAATCTTTCATTTAGAAAAATGGTATTGAAGAGAGATACTTTTCAGGTCAAAATTGATGGGAAAATACTTCCTAAGATAACAAAACAGGAGTTTGCGATTTTAGAATTACTGCTCAGGAATCCGAAGCAGGTTTTCAGTAAAGAGGACATTTTTGAATATGCGTGGGACGAACCCTATATGGGTGAAACAAAGACTCTGGATGTACATATAAGCAATATTCGTAAAAAGATCAAAACAGTTACATCTGAGGAATATATTGAAACAATCTGGGGAATTGGTTATCGTCTTCATGTATAATCTTTACTCTTTTTTTACTTTTTATTTGCGTTTGATTAGGATTATTCATTTATGATAAATGCAGATAAGAAAAAGGAGATGAAAAACTTGAGCGAAATGTTATTGGAAACAAGAAATTTGACTAAGCAATATGGACACCATAAAGCTGTGGACAGTGTCAATATGCATATTAAAAAAGGTGCTATTTATGGTTTTATCGGTCGGAATGGAGCTGGGAAGACAACTTGTCTGAAGATGATCAGTGGACTTTCCAAGCCAACTTGTGGAGAAATCGAGATGTTCGGATACAAGGGAAAGGATTTGCAAAAAGTTCGATCACGGATAGGATGTCTGATTGAGGCACCGGGACTTTATGGAAATATGACTGCATATGAAAATCTGAATATCAAATGCAAGCTGTTTGGAATAAAGAAAAAAAGTTATATTGAAGAAATATTGAGAATTATCGGTCTGGAGGATGTGGGAAAGAAAAAAACAAAACATTTTTCACTTGGAATGAAACAGCGTTTGGGAATTGGTCTTGCTTTGGTTGGAGAACCAGATTTATTAGTTCTTGATGAGCCAATCAATGGATTGGATCCACAGGGTATTGCAGAGATCCGGGATACGATTCAGAGACTTCAGAAAGAGAAGAATATGACAATATGCATTTCCAGTCATATTCTTGAGGAATTATCGAAGATTGCTACTGATTATGGAATTATTCATAATGGAAGTTTATTACAGGAAATTACAAGAGAAGAATTAATAAGAAGATGCAGTGAACGGATAGAGTTGACATTGGATCATCCGAAACAGGCGATTCCGGTGCTGGATTCTATGGGATTTACCAACTATCAGGTAACAGATAAAGAGCATATTCATATTTTTGAACGATTGAATGAAAGTGCAGCGTTGAATATGGAACTTGCAAAGTCAGGAATTCCGGTAAAAGGGATTTCCATAACCAGTGAAGAACTGGAAACTTATTTTCTGAATCTGACGGGAGGTGCGGATCATGCTTAATATAATAAAAATGGATTTATACCGGATGCTTAAAACCAAAAGTATGTATGTAATCTGGATCGTACTGGCAGCAATATTATTGATTACAACATCTTTATGCAAGACAGATTATGAGCTTTTGACTGAAAAGGATGCCATGAAACAGGAGCAGGTTACTGAACCTACTGTGGATAATATTAATGTGGGAATGATGGTAACGCTGCCTACGAAGCCGGGAGAAAAGGTGACGGTATATGATATCTTTTTTGCCAATTCCCAAGGAAAATTGTATGCACTGCTTTTGGTGATTTTTACTGTTCTGTTTTCAACAGCGGATATCAGTAGCGGATATATTAAGAATATAGGAGGTCAGGTTAGAAATAGAGGAACTCTGATTTTTTCCAGAGCAATTGCCTTGGCTGTCTTTACGGTACTGACAATGGCAGGTGCATTCTTATTTCAGGCAGCGGCGAATGGTATTGTTTTCGGGGAATTGGAATGGGGAAATACAAAGGCGATTTTATCTTATTT
>CAMCHB010000117.1 GCA_945874585.1 uncultured Clostridium sp.
TCTTTTTACTTCGTACACACTATCAATTTTCCTTATTGCTTTTAAAACACTGTTCAATTGTGCTATATTGCTTACTTCTAGCGTTAATTCCGTTAATACTATTCTTTCTTTAGATACTTTTGATGATACCGCCATTATAGGTGTTTTTTCTGCAGTTATTGTTGCAATTATGTCTGCAAGCAATCCATCTCTATCATTTGAAAATACTACAACATCAACATTATAGCTCGATGGTTTGTCTGTGTACCATGAAACATCTATCATTCTGTTTTCTTCAGATACCAAGTCTTTTACGTTCTTGCAGTCTTTTCTATGTACAGATACGCCTCTTCCTTTTGTAATATATCCAACAATTTCGTCTCCTGGTACTGGGTTACAACATTTTGATAGTTTTACTAGACAGTTGTCTATTCCTTTTACAATTACACCACTTGTTGATGGTTTGTTGTTTGTCTTTTCCTTTGTAAGTTCTTCTATTTTTTCTTCTATATTTTCTTCTTTATGAACTTTTCTATATTCTTCAAGTACTCTTGAAACTATTTTATTTGCTGTAATTGTTCCAAATCCAACACTTGCAAACATGTCATCTGCACTATTATATTTGTATCTTTCAAGTGCAGCTTCAACAAACTCCGGTCTAAACAATTCTGGGTAGCTCATTCCAATTTTCTTTACTTCTTTTTCTAAAGAGTCTTTTCCTCTTGCAATGTTTTCTACTCTTTCATTCTTCTTGAACCATTGTTGAATTCTAGTCTTTGCTGTACTACTCTTTATAAATTTAAGCCAATCTCTACTTGGTCCTTTAGATTTATCTGATGTAATAATCTCTACAATATCACCATTTTTTAATTTTGTTACAATAGGCATCATCTTGCTGTTTATCTTACAGCCAGTCATATGGTTTCCTATTTCTTCATGAATACTATAAGCAAAATCTATTGGTGTAGCTCCTCTTGGTAATACTTGAATTTTTCCCTTTGGAGTAAACACATAAACCTCATCTTCAAATAATTCAGTTTTTAATGTGTTTAAAAACTCTTGTGGGTCTTGCATGTCTTTTTGCCATTCAAGCGTTTCTCTTAGCCAAGATAATTTATCTTGATTTACTACTACATTTGCCTTTTTGCCTCCCATGAAGCTTGCCTCTTTGTAGGCCCAGTGTGCTGCAATACCATATTCGGCTATTCTATGCATATCCCAAGTACGAATCTGTACCTCGAATGGAGTTCCTTTTGGTCCTATCAAAGTAGTGTGTAAAGATTGATACATGTTAGGTTTTGGAACCGAGATATAATCCTTAAATCTTCCTGGCATTGGGTTATAAAGCTCATGCACAACACCTAGTGCCGCATAACAATCCTTTACAGAATTTACAATAATTCTTAATGCGAATAAATCATAAATCTGGTCCAGAGTCTTATTGTCTCTCTGCATTTTTCTAAAAATACTATATAAATGCTTTGCTCTACCCGTTATTTCCGCTTCTATTTTTTGCTTCTTTAATTGAACTCTTATTTCGTCCATAATCTGGTCGATAAATTTCAGTCTTTCTTCTCTCTTCTTGTCTATTCCTTCAACAAGCTCTCTATATTCCTCTGGGTATAGGTATTTAAAAGATAAATCCTCTAGTTCCCATTTTAAAGAATACATACCAAGTCTGTTTGCAAGTGGAGCATACAAGTCCATTGTCTCCCTTGCATTTGCAATTTGACGGTCTCTCGCCAAATATTTTAATGTTCTCATGTTATGAAGTCTATCGGCTAATTTAATAAGAATTACTCTTATGTCTTTTCCCATTGCCAAGAACATTTTTCTGTAGTTTTCAACTTGTTGCTCTTGTTCACTCGTATAATTTAATTTTCCAAGCTTTGTAACACCATCAACCATTTCTGCAATCTCTGGTGAAAATTCCTTAGACAAATCTTGCAAAGTTACATCTGTATCTTCAATTACATCATGTAAAAGAGCAGCACAAATAGTGCTCTCATCGAGTCCAAGTGTAGACAATATATATGCAACTTGAACCGGATGGATTATGTATGGTTCTCCAGACCTTCTTAATTGGTCTCCATGTTTAGACTTTGCAAAGTCATATGCTCTTCTTATTAATTTTAAATCTGCTCTTCTATTAGATTTTTTTGCATTTTCTAATACTTCTTCTATGGTGTGATTTACGTTTTCCGACATATTACCATCTCCCTTTACCTCTAAATGACTTTAGCTTATGCTATGTCTCATGTCTTTTAGATTAATTTGTATATTTTCCACTCCCTTATAACTATTTATCTCTAAGTTTCCTACAACATCTACTTTTGAACCTATCGCATATTCAGAAGATATATTTCCTAAATTAAATCCTATTGTGTCTATGTATTTATTTTCGTCTTGAAGCATTGCTTTCAAGTGCTTTCCTTCCGAAAGTGTTCTGATTGATGTTATTTTTAAATTGCTAATCTGGAACAATGGCATCTTATTTCCTTCTCCAAATGGTTCTAGCAATTCTAAGTCTTTTATATCTTTTATGCTGATATCCTGTAATTGTACTTTTTCATCTATTTTAATTACTGGAACAATAGATGAAATGTTAGATTTTTCAGCATATTCTTCAAACTCTTTTTTAAATTTTTCAAAATTATCTTTTTCTATTGTAATTCCAATTGCCATGCTGTGTCCACCAAATTGCTTGATGTACGTACTGCATTTTTCTAATGCCTCATGCAAGTCAAATCCAGGAATACTTCTTCCAGAACCACGAGCTAAATCGTCTTCGTAGCAAAGTAATACGCTAGGCTTAAAATACATGTCTGTAATCTTTGATGAAACAATTCCAATAACGCCATGGTGCCAGTTTTCTCCACCTAATACTATACATGGAAGTCTCTGCTGTTCTGGGTCTTCCATCATCTTTTGAGCTTCATTAAAAATTCTCTTTTCAATTTCTTGGCGCTCTTGGTTATACTCATTTAAATTATGTGTTATTCTCTCTGCCTCATCTTTACTATCTGTTAAAAATAGCTCTAAAGCTTCTTTTTCATGACCCATTCTTCCACACGCATTTATTCTTGGAGCAACTCCAAAAGATATCGCCATAGAATCTATTTTTTTATAACCAATACTATCTAATAATACTTTTAAACCAATATTTCGTGTCTGTCTAACTAGTTTCAATCCTAATTTTGATATAGTTCTATTTTCATCTACAAGTGGAACAATATCAGAAATTGTTCCAACACATACTAAGTCTAAGTATTTTAAATATTCCTCTTCTCTTACTCCCAGCCTCATCGAAATAGCCTGAGTTAATTTAAACGCAACTCCTACACCAGCTAACCCATTAAATGGGTATTTGTTGTCTTTTCTCTTACAATCAACCACTGCAACCGCATCTGGCAATGTTTCGGTTGGTTCGTGGTGGTCAGTCACAACAGTATCTATTCCAAATGACTTTGCAAGTTCAATCTCTTTGTTTCCAGTAATTCCACAATCAACCGTTATAATCAATGTATGTTTATTGTCTGCAATTTCTCTTATTGCATTCTCGTTTAACCCATACCCCTCATGCAATCTATTTGGAATATACACATCTGTTTCAAGCCCTCTCTCAGCCAAAAATCTCTCCAAAACAGTGCTACTCGTAATTCCATCAACATCATAATCTCCATAAATTGCAACCTTTTCATGAGTTTCAATTGCCTTAACGACTCTATCTACCGCCTTCTCCATGTCTGGCATCATGAACGGATCATGAAAATCTGTCCTTCTTGGATGCAAAAAAACTTCTATTTCATCACTGTTTGTTAATCCCTTATTTGCAATAATATTTGCAACCAATTTACTTACGTTAAATTCTTCTGATATCTTGTTAATCAGTGCATCAT
>CAMCHB010000118.1 GCA_945874585.1 uncultured Clostridium sp.
GATTATTCGACTAAAAAACGTGCCAAATTTTAAACGGATTTTGAACGCCCTACCTATGAGGGTCTACGTCTGCTACCCTCTGTCTGTGAACAGATAATAATTCAGCAGACCCTAATTAGTGTGATCTGCTGCCCCCTCTATACAAATTATATTGCCAACCATTGTTCCACGAACTGTCATCGTTGTACCGTAGTTTACATTTTTGTATATACCAGTTACATTCTCATTTATAATACTCAAAGTCAATTTCAATGGAAAACCGTCAGCGTCACCAATTAATGATAATTTCATTTCGCAGTTGACCTTTGCAGTAGTATTTGTCTCTTTTGTCGATGAATTTTTTAAATAACTTAAGGCGTAAAATCCACCTATTAGTACAAATACAATCACTATACAACAAGTTACATACCACGTAGAATAAGATTTCTTTGGGGTGTTATCGATTTCTTGTATTTCTGCGTCATGAGGTGGAGTTTCTTCAAGTGTATCCTGTAGTCTCATCCCACATTTTGAACAAAAAATGCTATCATCCTCTAATTTTGTGCCACAATAGGAACAAGATCGAAATTCAATCTTCTTCCCACAATAAGAACAAAATACAGAGTCTTCTTCCAGCTGTGCTCCACAACAAATGCATTTTTTCATTTCACTGAGATTATTTTTTTAAAGTCTCTCACCTATCCTTATTCCCCAATTAATAGAACGTTCGCAATGTCATTCAAATCGTACAATTACACGTATATCCCTATTATTGGATGTTATTCCTTAAAGATGGCAATGGACGTTTTTTTTTTGATTTTAACTTCTCTGATTGTAGCTTTTCAAGTTCAATCTCAATAGGCTGAGCTAATTTTACAATTTGTTTCAATTCTACATTCATTTCAGAAACGATAGATTTACAAAACATAGGCCTTTTAAAAACTGCTTCCATAAATGCGGAAGCCATTGATGATCCTAATGTAGCCTGATTGATAACAGAACCAGCTAATCCCTCTATCATAATGCAGCTTAGTATTGTTTGCTCAGAAACCCAACAGTCTTTTTCAAGTCTTTTGAGCCATTTATCTCGCCATGCAATGAGAGCTTTTTGATATGGTGTTTTACCGAGGGATTTTACTTTATCAACCAGAGACTGATATCGTTCTTGTTTTATTTGTTCCTCATATTTTTTCATTAGTTTTCTTGCAAGACCTATAGCATTGGATGGATTCTTACATTTATATACTTTTTCCCATTGACTATTTGATAACTTGAATTTATCCAGCCAATTACCTTTAGACGTGGTTCCATCAATAAAATAGGTTGTTCCGTCAATAAAAAACGGACCATTAGTCTTTGATGACACATCTCCTTCGAACCTATCTCCATTCGGATACTTGAACACTCCATTTGTAGCCGTTGACGAAACCCCATCAGCCGTAATAGTGCTCTTTACTGAGCCTTCAAAATAGTTCCCGTTTCTATATGTCCAATGAGCAAGATGGCATTTCTCGTATATCTTTCTGATATTCCAATAATCCATTACAGATAATGTCCCATCATCCCTAACATACATCGTTTCTTTTGACAGAAGTTTGTTGTCATCATTATTTTCTTGAGTATATACGATATTACCATTCTCACGGCTTACAGTGATTTTCTTAGGACCAGATGTCATTCCTGTTTTTCGGCCATATACGGTTTGAAAAACGATGGCGCTGTCCTCTCTAATCGTTGGCTTTACACTACCTTCAAATACAACCCCATTTTCCCAACACAACTTAACATCATCTTTTGCTTGAAGGAGTAATTTATAGACATCAAAAGAGTCATCATTATTGAGTGTAATACTGGGGATTTTAGCTGACAAGAAAGAATATCCTCTCCCTCCAGTTTTTCCATCAACATACACTGAACTCTTTTCATTCATTTTCACAATAACAGGACATTCCAAATAGAAACCTTCCAAATATGATACTTCCAAACTTTTAATCCTTAAAGTACCAGCTTTTTTAGGCTTATAATTCATAGTAAAATCATCCAAGTTATAGACACAGAAAGTTCCGTGTATCTTATTTGTACCTGTCAAAGTCTTAATATATCTGGTTCCAAAGACAACCAATCTGCCAGTTTGATATGACACTCTACCCTCCAAAAGGAGATAAGGAACAAGCGACGCTGTATCATAAAACTTGACTGTTGTTCCTTCACACAATATTCCTTTAGCTAAAATGCCGCTAATTGAATAATGATGAGTAGTAAAGTCTATGAACTTGGGAGTTTTATTAGTTATGACAGAAGCATATTCTATTGATGAATCCCAACTGTTAACTTCTGCTTGAATATCAGCAAATTCATTTTGCGAATAAACTGATAAACATATACATATTAGAAAGACAGAAATAAGTTTTCTCATATTTTTTTATTTTTGTTTTGACATGAGTTCGACGAAATATAAGTACGTGAAAAAATGGCAATTAGCAAAAAAAGTTGTAACAACAAATAATGTAGAGCCCAAAGAATCCGTATTCATAAGACATTAAAAAGCATCGCACAAAGAGGAAAATGCTCTATAGGATGATTCTTTGGCTTTAAGTTCCACCTTATATCATGAAAATATCAGACACGAACTTAAGAACATAGCCCAAGTAGAATATTCCAGACACAATACATTCGATAACCTCATTGCTAATACCCATAGAGCTTTGGCTGCATATTGTTTCTTTTCTAAGAAACCAACATACTGTTCAAAGGACAATTGTTAGAAATAAAACGTTATTTTAATTCGTCGAACTCAAGTTATTTAAAACATTTGACTCAGTAATGCAACAATGCTACCAAAGATGGTAATAATGATAATAATTCCAAAGATTGACAAGATAAAACCTGAAATTGCCAAACCTCTTGGAGCTTTAAATAAGCCAATAAAGGAAAATAAAAAGCCTAAGAACCAAATGATAAAACCAACTAAGGGAGCCCATGATAGAATAACACCCAAAAGAGCAAATACAAATCCAGCAGTTCCAAATCCATTAGACCGTCTCTCATTTACAATCACTGTTGTCTGATTAGCCTGTTGAGGTTGTTGGGAAGCATACACTGGCTGTGCATCAGTTCGTATGGAATTAAACCGTGTGGATGGGATATTTACTTGAGCAACAGGGACCTCTTCATTACCAAATGGTTTTCCACAAGTAGAGCAAAAGGACGAATTGGATAAAATTTTGCTACCGCAATAGCGACAAAAAGATACTGATGGATTCGTCGTTTCAACGTCATTTCCTTCATAAGTGTTTCTTTCTTCGTTCATAATCACACAAGTACTCGCTCTCCAGCCGCCACAAGAGCTTTTAATGTTATGAAGCGTGGAGCTGATTAACCACGTCTTCTAATGGAGGCTGTGAGAATTGCCCTTGTAATGTAGATGCAGTAACCAGTCCACGCTATATGCGCAAACCGTTATCACTGTCCTTGCATTACAATAGAAGTTTCTCACATTTCCATTAGCAAGTCGAGCATAACGCTTCGTTATTCAAAAATATCGTGCAAAGATGGCAAAATGCCATCAAGCATTGTAAAAGTACTTAAAAAATTTCAATTACCAAAACATTTGATGCCACACTCGTATTATTTTAAATAATATTAACTCAAACTACACGAAATATCAAAGAAATCCACTTTTGCGTATTATTTCTTCCTAAAAAAAATGTTTTCTAAATTTTTATTCGTATCTGTTGCAGCAACAGTCCTCGCCAAGCCTCTTAACGATGCTCAAATGTGGTGGTCGTTTTTGTTTTTATAGATATATACCCCAGTTCGGGATAAGAATAGTTCATAAAAAAGTTGGTAGTCTCACAAATA